>JAGTUY010000273.1 GCA_018224455.1 Desulfosarcina sp. | reverse complement strand
TCTGCCTTACCACTTGGCTATGCCGCCCGTATAAAAAAAAATGGAGCGGGAAACGGGATTTGAACCCGCGACTTCGACCTTGGCAAGGTCGCACTCTACCACTGAGTTATTCCCGCTCAGGTGAAGTGGTACCTCTATAAATTAATGGTTTCAATGTCAACATAAAATTTCAGCCGTGAAGTAATTTTCTGAACCGCAGGAAGTAATCCGTCCCCGACCAGAGCGTAAATATCAGGGCTCCCCAAAGGAAAAACATACCAACGGCGTGAAAGTCCAATCCAAAGGCCGGAAAATGAAACATCAAGGGGATAATGGCCGCAATCTGGAAACCGGTCTTGTATTTGCCCAAACTGGATGCGGAGACGTCGATTTTATTCTGGGCAATGATATTCCTGAGCCCAGTGACGGCCAGCTCCCGGCCGACAATGATGCAGGCGATCCAGGCAGGCATCCATCCCAGTGCGGTGAGCATGATCAGCGAGCAGGAGACCAGCAGTTTGTCCGCCACCGGATCCATGACCTTGCCCAGGTTGGAGACCAGGCCGTATCGGCGCGCCAGGTATCCGTCAAAATAGTCGGTGATGGCAGCGGCGCTGAATATAAGTCCGGCCAACAGTGCCGTGAAACGGTTGGGAACCATCAACAGCAGCACGATGATCGGCACCGCGATGATCCTGAACAGCGTCAGGGTGTTGGGGTGTGTGAGAAGTGAGTTGATCCGCTCGTTTTTCATTTGATTTAGATGGACCGTCCATTCATCATGGGAAGGTTGACCGTTATTTTTTGTGAACCCTTCATTTTTGGGCCTTGTCCCAGTCGGCCAGAAAGGCGCTGATGCCCTTGTCTGTCAGCGGGTGAGCCGCCAGTTTGCTCAACACCTTGAATGGGATGGTTGAGATATCCGCCCCGGCCAAGGCTGCGTCCAGCACATGCAGGGGATTACGGATGCTGGCCACGATGATCTCGGTATCGTAGGCGTAATTGGAAAAGATCTCAACGATCTGTTCAACCAGCTGCATGCCGTCCTGCGAAAGGTCGTCCAGCCGACCGACGAAGGGGCTTACATAGGTGGCCCCGGCCTTCGCCGCCATCAATGCCTGAAGTGGTGAGAAAACCAGGGTGACGTTGGTCTTGATGTTCTCTTCGGTGAGCTGACGGGTGGCCTTGAGACCATCCACGGTCATGGGCACCTTGATGACAATATTCCTGTGAATTTTGGCCAGTTCCCTTGCCTCCTTGACCATGCCCGCGGCTTCCAGGCTGATCACCTCGGCACTGATGGGGCCGTCCACGATTTCGCTGATCTCCTTGATGACGTCTTCGAACACGCGCCCCTCTTTGGCGATCAGCGACGGGTTGGTCGTCACCCCGTCTACCATGCCCATGCTCAGGGCCTCTTTGATTTCATCCACATTGGCGGTATCAATAAAGAATTTCATAATCGGATTCCTTTCTGTTCATCCAAAAACCGGTCACGGCAGGCTGCAGAGCAAAACAGAAAAGTCTGCCCACCACGTTCTAACGCCACCCCTTCCCGTTGGGGAAAGTAAATGCCACACACGGGATCCTTGACCATCACGTCATCGATGCTGGGATGGCTTGATCCGTTTTGGCCGGGGGCCTGAAGATTTCGCCTCACCCACGATTTGGCAGCCCGGTAGGCCAGGTAGGCGATAGTGATCAGCAGAATCAGTTTCACGGCACCCTGCCTTTTATAGGTGTTAAGATCATTAATTTGGCCTGCCTTATCGGTCGTGGAAGCATTACCCCACGGCATCCTCCATCTGCCTTGCCAAATTAACTGTCTTAATCCCTATCCCTATAGCAGTATGGGCTGGTTTTCCAATAGAATCACCCGCTGGTTTTCATCGTCAAGGTGGCATAGCAGATCGGCAACGGTTTGTCCCAACTCCGGATGAACGACCGACGGGTTTATATCACAGATGGGCTGCAAGACAAAAGCCCTTTTGTGCATGCGCGGATGGGGAATCGTCAGCCTCTGGGTGCGGACGATCCAGTCGTCGTATAACAGGATGTCCAGGTCCAGCACCCGCGGACCGAACCGGATTGCATCGGCTTTTCGCCCCATCTGCCGCTGAATGGCAACCAGTTTATCCATCAGCGCCAATGGCGCCATCGTTGTCCTGATTTTCACTGCCGCATTGACGAACCATTCCTGATCCGCATAGTCCACCGGCGATGTCCGGAAAAACCGGGAGGCCGCCAGAAGCGACGATTCAGCGGATTCGGTCAGGGCGGCGATGCCTCTCAGGCAGTTGTCCAGCTTGCCGCCCATATTAGACCCGACGGAAATGAATACGACGTGGTCCGTCTCTACGGCCGCCATGCTTCCTCCCACAGGTCGCCGCGATAGATCACCCGGGCATCGCCTTCCAGGAACACATCCTGGTAGCGGCCGCCTTGTGTGCTGAAATGAACCGTTAGTTTTTCCCCGCTGCGGGTTGTCAGCGTAACCGGCGATGTCAGCCCCCATTCATGGGCCAGTATCAGCGCTGCGGCCACATTGCCCGTTCCGCAGGCCAGGGTCTCATCCTCGACACCGCGCTCATAGGTACGGATAAAAATCGTCCCGTTTTCTTTGACAGCCACAAAATTCGCATTGGTGCCGCCAGGGGCGAAATTCGGGTGATAACGGATCAGACGCCCCGTTTTGGTCACCGGCGCCGCCTCGATGTCGTCCACGACCATCACCACATGGGGCACCCCGGTGTTGACGCTGCCAACGGCAGTTGGTGTTCCCTCTACGTCCAAAATGGTTCCGGTCTTAAGATCCCTGGGCTCAGTCATGCGGATCTTCACGGTATTGTCACCCACGGTGGCTTCGATCGTTCCGGCCAGGGTTTCGAAGGCCATCTGCCGATCGGCGATTCCGTGCATGAAGGCAAAACGGGCCGCACAACGGGCGCCGTTGCCGCACATATCCGGCAGGCTGCCGTCGGCGTTGAAAAAGCGCCACTTGAAATCGAGGTTGGCAGACCGTTCGATGAAGATCATGCCGTCGGCGCCGACCGACATTTTACGGCGGCAGGCCCCGATGACCAGACGTGTTAGCTGGGCTTCTGGCACCACCGCCTCCCGGTTGTCGATAATGATAAAATCATTGCCGCTGCCGCTCATTTTTAAAAAGGGAATGGTTTTCATGGGGTCTCCAACACTCCGGAGGGCATATCGGGCAGATGGTCGACCTGCACGGGGTTTGAATCGGGTCCGGCACCGCCGTCCGTCTCCAGCCGCACGTTGAATACATAGCGATAACCGGGTTCCAGGGGGGCGTCGATGGAAAACCGGTTGGATTGCGTATCAACATATGGCACCGATGCCGCTTTTTCAAATGCCAGGGGACAACCATCGCAGTCCGATTCCCCAAGTGCTGTCCGGGAGCGGTAGACGCCGAATGCCGCATTTTTTGCCTGTTTGGCCGAAAGCGCCCCCGGCAGACGCCAGGTCAGTGTGACGGTTTGGTCAGTCACCGCGTATGCCAGATCCGCCACCGCCGGCACCGGCGGCTGTCTGGGCGGCACCGGAGGCCCCTTGACCCCGCAACCCAAATAACCGACGTTGAGCATTAAAAAAAGCCCCGCCAGAATCGGTCCTTTTGCGGACCAAACGCGTCGTCTCACCGCTGTCCGTTCAGTCACCGTTCGCTTCACCGGCCAGCGCCTTTCTGGCCTCCGCAATCGCCCGGGCCACGTTTTCCGTTGCCGTTCCCCCCAGGCTCCGCCGGCGGTCGATCATGAACTCCAGGGTCAGGTGATCGAAAATATCCGCCTTGATCAAGGGCGAGAATGATCTGAGCTCATCCAGGGTCAGTTGGTCCAGCTCCTTGCCCTTGTCCAATGCATAGGCCACGGCGCCTCCGACACAAGCGTGGGCTTTTCGAAAGGGCATGCCCTGGTTCACCAGATAATCGGCCATGTCCGTGGCGTTGAGGAATCCGACGGACGCGGCCTTGCGCATGATCTCCCGGTTAACGGTGATCCGGGGGATCATCTGGATGTTGATGGAAAGGCAGGCCTTGATCGTGTCAGCGGCATCGAAGAGCGGTTCCTTGTCTTCCTGCATATCCCGGTTGTAGGACATGGGCAGGCTTTTCATGAGGGTGAGCAGGGCTATCAGCGAACCGAACACCCGACCGGTTTTTCCTCGAACAATCTCCGGAACGTCCGGATTTTTTTTCTGGGGCATGATGCTGCTACCCGTGGCAAACGCATCCGAAAGGGTGATAAAGCCAAATTCCGAGGTGGACCACAGCACCAATTCCTCGGACAACCGGCTCAGATGAACCATGCAGATGCTTGCGGCCGCAAGATATTCCATAGCAAAATCACGGTCCGACACCGCATCCATGCTGTTGGCACTGACCTGGGAAAAATCCAGTAGATCGGCCACATAGCGCCGGTCGATGGGATAGGTGGTGCCTGCCAGTGCCGCGGCGCCCAGCGGCATCACGTTGATACGGTCAAGACAGTCGGAGAAGCGTGCCTGATCCCGGGTGAACATCTCGTAATAGGCCATCATGTGGTGGGCAAACAGTACCGGCTGGGCCCGCTGGGTATGGGTGTAACCGGGCATGACCACATCCTGGTGCCCGTTGGCCAGATCCACCAGCACCGTCCGCAGCGTATGCAGCAGATCGATGGTTCGATGCGTCTCGTCGCGCAGATACATGCGCACGTCCAGGGCGACCTGATCGTTGCGGCTGCGGGCGGTATGCAGCTTCTGCGCCACCTTCCCCGCCACTTGAAGCAGTCGGGCCTCGATGTGCATGTGGATGTCTTCCAGGCTGTCGTCGAAGATGAACTCGCCCCGATCCAACTCCCGTTTGATAATTCCCAGCCCTTCCACCAGGCCGATGGCCTCTTCGTCGGTGATGATACCGGCTGCGGCCAGCATCCTGCAGTGGGCAATGCTGCCGGCGATGTCGTAGGGGTATAGCCGGCAGTCATAGGCGATGGAGGCGGTAAACGCCTCCACGCTTTTGTCGGTTTTCTCGGAAAACCGTCCGTCCCAGGGTTTTTCAGCCATGATCCACGCCTACCCTTTCCGTTGCATGAGTTTACGGATGCGCAGCCGTAGGGCATTGAGACGGATAAACCCTTCGGCATCCGCCTGGCTGTAAACATCATCGTCCTCGAAGGTGGCGTGGGCTTCACTGTACAGGGATTGGTCTGACTTTCTGCCGCGCACAACGCAGTTGCCTTTGTAAAGCTCCAGGCGCACCACACCGGATACGTTTTTCTGGGCGCTGTCGATCATGCCCTGCAGCACCTCCATCTCCGGGGAGAACCAGAACCCATTGTAGATGAGCTGAGCATATCGCGGAATCTGAGAGTCCCGCAGGTTCAAGACTTCACGGTCCATGGTAATAGATTCCATGGCGATGTGTGCCTGCCGTAAAATGGTGCCGCCCGGTGTTTCATAAACCCCGCGGGATTTCATTCCCACGAACCGGTTTTCCACGATGTCGATGCGGCCGATGCCGTGTTTGCCTCCCAGGCGGTTCAACTCGGCCAGCAGGTTGGCCGGTGAAAGAGCAGTGCCATTGACCGCCACCGGATCGCCGTCGGCGAAGGTGATCTCGATGGTCTCTGGCGTGTCTGGGGCATCCTTGGGCGAAACCGTCATGGTGAAGATGTCGTCCGGTGGAGCGGCCCAGGGGTCTTCCAGAATACCTCCCTCGTAGCTGATATGCAGCAGGTTGCCGTCGGTGCTGTAGGGTTTGGCATGGGTGGTGGGCACTTGAATGCCGTGACGGTCGGCGAAGACCATCAGCGCGGTCCGAGAGTTCAGGTCCCATTCGCGCCAGGGCGCGATGATCTTGATATCCGGGTTGATGGCGTAGTAACCCAGTTCAAAGCGAACCTGGTCGTTGCCTTTGCCGGTGGCGCCGTGGCTGACCGCATCGGCGCCTTCCAGGGCGGCAATCTCCATCTGCCGCTTGGCGATGAGCGGCCGGGCAATGGAGGTGCCCATCAGATACTGCCCTTCGTAAATGACGTTGGCCCGAAAAGCCGGAAACACATAATCCTTCACGAAGGTCTCCTTGAGGTCATCCACGTAGGCCTTGACCGCACCGGTTTTCATGGCATTGGCCTCCACGTTTTCCAACGAATCGATCTGGCCGATGTCAGCGGAAAAGGTGACCACCTCGCAATCGTAGGTTTCGATGAGCCATCTCAGGATCACCGATGTGTCCAATCCGCCCGAGTAAGCCAGCACCACTTTATTGATCTTCTCAGTCACTGTTGATCTCCTTGTTTTTCTATTCTTGGTGACCATTCAGAAAGGGTAGATTTTGGTTCAGTCCAAGGCCGCAGCGATGTTGAAACCGGAGGTGTAGCAGCGCTGCGTCGAGGAAAGCGCAAAAGCTTCACGACGTGTTCAGAATCGGGAAAACACCGGCCTGGGCCGAAAGATGCCTTTCTGGATCGTCACCGATCCAATGATTGCGTCAGCACCTCATCCAGGCACTGGATCATCGCGTCAATTTCATCTTGCCGGATGATCAGGGGAGGAACGAACCGCAGGGTGTCCCCCTGAACACAGTTGACCAAAAAACCCTTTTCCATCAATACCGGGACCAGTCGATCGGCCGGTCCGTTCAGTTGAATGCCCAGCAGCAACCCCCTGCCCCGCACCTCGGCAATCCGGCGGTGACGAAGCTTCAGCCGTTCCAGCGCGTCCTTGAAATAGGTCCCGGTGTCCCGGGCACGATCCACGATCCTTTCCTCATCCATGATCTTCAGGGTCTCAAGGGCGGCGGCCGCCACCAGGGGGGTCCCGCCGAACGTGGAGG
Source organism: Desulfosarcina sp. (assembly GCA_018224455.1). Lineage (GTDB taxonomy): Bacteria > Desulfobacterota > Desulfobacteria > Desulfobacterales > Desulfosarcinaceae > Desulfosarcina. The sequence continues at coordinate 34,473 of JAGTUY010000273.1, read as the reverse complement.
CGTGGGCGCCGATCCCGAAAGCGGCCGCCACCCGTTCAGTGGCCAGCATAGCGCCGATGGGAAGCCCGTTGGCCAGCGCCTTGGCCAGGGTCATGATATCCGGCGTCACACCGTATTGGTCGTGGGCGAAGCGCGTTCCGGTTCGGCCCATGCCCGTCTGGATCTCGTCCAGGATCATCAGCACGCCGCGCTGGTCGCACAGCCGTCGAACCTTCTGGAGATAATTGGGACCCGGGCAGCGGATGCCCCCTTCTCCCTGGATAGGCTCGAGCATCACGGCGCAGGTGCGGTCGTCAATAGCCGATTCCAGGGCGTCGATGTCATTAAAAGGCACGAAAGAAAAACCTTCCAGAACCGGGTCGAAGCCCTGCTTGATTTTATCCTGCCCTGTGGCGGACAAGGTTGCCATGGTGCGCCCGTGAAAGGACTTTTCCATGCAAACGATGCGAAACCGTTCCGGCTGACCATCGTCCTTAAAGTATTTTCGGACCAACTTGATGGCTGCTTCATTTGCCTCTGCACCGGAGTTGCCGAAAAAGACGCGGTCCGCAAAACTGTGTTCCACCAACATCCGGGCCAGTTCGGTCTGGGGAATGGTGTAGTAAAGGTTGGACACATGCACCAGGCGCCCGGCCTGGCGGGCCACCGCATCGGCAATACGCGGGTGGGCATGGCCTAAATTGCACACGGCAAAGCCGGCGACGAAGTCCGTATAACGGCGGCCCTGAGTGTCCCAGAGCGTGCACCCCTGGCCCCGTTCCATCACCACGGGGAATCGTTTGTAGGTCGCTGCAATGACCCGGTCCGCCGTATGCATAATGGTGTCGGTCATTTATTCAATCACCTCCGTACCGATCCCCCGATCAGTAAACAACTCCAGCAGTATCGCGTGGCGGCGCTTGCCGTTGATGATGGGCACCTTTTTCACGCCGTTTCTCAGGGCGAAAAGGGCATATTCGATCTTCGGAATCATGCCGCCGCTGATGCTTCCGTCAGTGATCATGCGGCTGATGGTGGCCGCATCAATGGAGGATATCAGCCGACCACCGGCATCCATCACGCCGTCCACATCGGTGAGCAGGATCAACCGGCCGGCAGACAGGGCCGTGGCGATGTGGCTGGCCACCAGGTCCGCATTGATGTTGTAGGTTTCCCCTTCCATACCCGCGCCCACCGGGGCAATGATGGGGATGAACCCCTTTTCGGAGAGGGTGTGGATGATCTGGGGGTCGATCCGGGTCACCTCTCCCACCATTCCCGGATCGATGATCTCGGGCGGGCTGCCCGCGTCCTCCTGATGGAGGATGCGCATCTTTTTGGCTTCAATGAGCCCGCCGTCCTTGCCGCTCAGCCCCACGGCCTTGCCCCCCTGCTGGTTGATCTGGGCCACGATGCTTTTGTTCACCTTGCCGCCCAGCACCATCTCCACCACGTCCATGGTCGGGCCGTCGGTGAGACGCATACCACGCACAAACTGGGGACGAATGCCCATCTGGTCCAAAACCCGGTTGATCTGGGGGCCACCGCCGTGAACCACAACCGGATTAAGACCGATGAACTTGAGCAGGGTGATGTCCCGGGCAAAATCGGTTTTCAGCTGCTCGTCAACCATGGCGTGGCCGCCGTACTTCACCACCACGGTCATACCGGAGAACTTGCGGATATAAGGCAGCGCCTCGATGAGGATGTCCGCGACGGTTGAGTGGGGGGGGGTGGGGTCTGCTGTCATGGCGGATCCTTTATTAGAGTATATACCGACTCAGATCCTCATCATCCTTAATCGCTTTGAGCTTTTCCCCAACGTATGCATCATCCACCGTCAGGTGCGCATGCGGCACATCGGGGGCGTCGAAAAGGACGTCTTCGAGCAGGCGTTCCATGAGCGTGTGAAGGCGCCGGGCACCGATATTCTCCGTACGGACATTCACCTCCTCGGCAATCTCGGCAATCCTTTCGACCGCGTTGTCGGAGAAGACCAGTTCCACGCCCTCTGTTTTGAGCAAGGCGATATACTGCAGCAGCAGCGCGTTCTTCGGCTCCGTCAGAATGCGTACAAAATCCATGCGGTTCAGCGCATCCAGGGTCACCCGGATGGGAAACCGTCCCTGGAGCTCCGGGATCAGGTCAGAGGGCTTGATGGTGTGAAAGGCGCCGGAAGCGATGAACAGAATGTGGTCGGTCTTCACCGGTCCGTACTTGGTGTTCACCGTGGAACCCTCCACAATGGGCAATAGGTCCCGCTGAACCCCCTCCCGGGAGACATCCGGACCGTGCCCTTTGCCGTTGCCGGCGATCTTGTCAATCTCGTCCAGGAAAATGATTCCGGACTGTTCCACTTTGGCGATCGCATCCTGGATCACCCTGTCCATGTCCACCAGGTTCTGGGCCTCTTCCGCCGCCATGGTCTTCATGGCTTCGGGCACTTTGATCTTTCGGCGGCGGGTGTTCTTGGGCAGCAGGGAACCCAGCATATCCTTGAAGTTGAATCCCATCTCCTCCATGCCGACGTTGGAGAAAATCTCGACCATGGGCATGTTGCGCTCGGCCACGTCCAGGTCGACATAACGACTGTCCATTTTTCCTGCCTGCAGCATCTTACGCAGCTTCTCCCGTGTGGACGAAGCCGCGTCAGCGGAAGTGTTGACCACTTCCAGTCCGCCTTCTCCCGCCGCGTCCGCTCGACCACGATCGGCCTTGGGCAGCAGCAGGTCCAACATCCGCTCTTCGGCGATGCGCCATGCCTTGTCCGTGACAGCCTCCTGCTCGGCTGTGCGAACAGCGTTGACCGTCAGTTCCAAGAGGTCACGGACCATGGACTCCACATCCCGACCCACATATCCCACCTCGGTGAATTTGGACGCCTCCACCTTGAAAAACGGTGAGTCGCTGAGCCGCGAGAGGCGCCGGGCAATTTCCGTCTTGCCCACCCCGGTGGGGCCGATCAGGATAATGTTCTTGGGGGCGATTTCATCCCTAAGCGAATCAGGCACCTGCTGGCGACGCCATCGGTTTCTCAAGGCGATGGCGACGGATCGCTTGGCATCATTCTGGCCGATGATGTATTTGTCCAGTTCGGCCACAATATCAATGGGTTTTAAGTCATTCATGGATCAATCGCTTCAATGGTAATACGATCGTTGGTAAATACACACAGGGACGCGGCGATTTGCATGGACACCTCGACAATCCGGCGCACGTCCAATTCGGTCTGATGGAAAAGGGCCGTAGCCGAGGCCTGGGCGGCCACAGCGCCCGAACCAATGGCCACAATGCCCTCGTCTGGTTCAATGACATCCCCATTTCCCGATATGAGCAGCATGGACGTGCCGTCCACGGCAATCATCAAGGCCTCTAAGCGGCGCAGGTATTTATCCGCCCGCCAATCTCGGGCCAGTTCAACGGCCGACCGGGTTAGGTTCCCGTTGTAGCGCTCCAGTTTCTGCTCCAGTTTCTCGGTCAGGGTCAGGGCGTCGGCAGTGGCACCGGCAAACCCCACCAGAATGGTGTCGTTGTAAATACGCCGAACCTTGCGGGCATTGTGCTTGATGACCGTGTTGTTCAGGGTCACCTGGCCGTCACCAGCCATGACCACCCCCTTCTCCGACCGGACAGCCAGGATGGTGGTGCCATGAAATCGCGGTGAATGTTGCTTGGGATGATGGGACATGAATGAAGCCCGGATCCTTTCTATCGCCTGGGGTGGGCGCTGTCGTAAGCCGCCATCAGTCGGTCAATGCTTACATGGGTGTATTTTTGGGTAGTTGACAGGCTCTTGTGACCCAGCAGTTTCTGAACGGTGCGCAGATCTGCGCCCGCGTCCAGCATGTGGGTGGCGAAGCTGTGCCGGATGCCGTGGGGGGAAATCGGCACCGCCAGACTGCACTTGCGAATCAATGCTTCCAGAATCCGGGCCACGGAACGCGAGCTCAGCCGGCCCTTGTTCTTGTTTAAATAGAGCGGGCCATCGACCGCCATGCCGATGCCGGTCCGGGCAAAGAGCCGATCCCGGTAGGTTTGAATGCGATTCAGCGCTTTTTCACCCACCGGCACGATTCGCTCACGGCCCCCTTTTCCCGACACCCGTAGACATCCTGAGGAAAAATCGACATCGAACACATTCAGGCCGGTCAGTTCTGACACCCGGATTCCCGATCCGTAAAGCGTTTCAAACAGAGCCCGGTTGCGCAGTCCCAGCACGGTGTCGTCGGCCGTCTGATCCAGCAGGCGAAACATGTCGTCAACGGACAGGTAGGATGGCATCCGCCGACTGTGCTTGGGCGTCAGGATGGCGGCCGTGGGATCTTCATCGGTCAAGCGGTGTCTCACCAGGTGACGAAAAAAGGATCGCAGCGCCGACAGTTTGCGGGCAATGGTAACCTTCTCGTTCTTGCGGTGCAGAAGCCCCAGGTACCCCCTCACCGTCAGGTTGTCGACGTCGCCAATGGTCAGCGACCGTTTGGTTGCTTCTCCGGACAGGCCTGCCGTGCGGGCGGCATAGGCGGCGAACTCTGCCAGATCATGGCCGTACGCCCGAATAGTGTGGGTGGAATAGCCCTTTTCCGCAGCCAAGGACTGCAGGAAAAAGTCAATCTGTTCTGTCAGCTCGATCCGCGTCATGGGAAAGCGATCCGCTGTTCGAGTTCCTGCCAGGATTCCACCTGAAGGTAATCATGGGGTTCCTGGTTCCATGGCTGGCGGAACACGACGGGCGCGATACCGGCAGCGTTGAGCAGGTGACAGGTTTCCAGGCGATCCTCCACGAACCATTTGATCCCGTTTTCCAGCAGCACGTCGGTTTTGGCCTCGAATGAACCGGTTGCCACGATTCTGGCCCGGCGATACTGACCATCGAGCAGGTGGTTCATCCAGCGCTCGATGGGACCCGGCTCGGGCCGGGCCGTCACCATCAAGATGCGCCCCGTCGCCTCACCGATGCGCCTCAACACCGGCCCGGCGCCGGGAATGGGTTTCAGCACCGCCCGGTACCCCCCGTCGAGAATCCGGGCTACCGCCCCCTCCAGAACGTCCCCGTCCAGATCCAGGCAATGTTCCAGCCGGTAGCAGGTGATGTCGTCGTATCGCACCGTGTGGACATCGTAGTGATCCCTGAGGATATCCAGAAACAGGTGCATGGTGTCGGCGATTACACCATCGATGTCAAAGGCAAGTGCCGCCGGATCAATCATCGGTCTTTCCTGGCCTCCCAACTGTCGGCCCTTCAGGCCACTTTGCGTGTTTTTTTCTTCAACCGCGAGATCTGGCGGCGCAGAATGCCGGATTTCTTGCGGTCTTTTTCTGCCGCGATTTCCCTTTTAAGGGCTTTGATTTCCCGAATTTAACGAAACCCCGATCGTGGGTACCACGCGCACCCCGCCAAATCGGTCACCATTTTCAGCAAAAACCATCTTAGTAATCCCATCCCACCTAACGTGTCAATAGGGATCAATCTTTGTTTCCCTTTTCCACCAACTTCAGGAATGGCCTGAACAGATCCAGGGGCAGGGGAAAAATGGTGGTCGTGTTCTGCTCGGCGGACATCTCCCGCATGGTCTGCAGGTAGCGCAGCTGAATGGCGGTGGGATACTGGTCGATGATCTTGGCCGCCGCGGCCAGGCGGTCGGCAGCCTGGAATTCGCCTTCTGCGTTGATCACCTTGGCCCGCCGTTCCCGTTCGGCCTCGGCCTGCTTGGCCATGGACCGCTGCATCTCCTGGGGCAGGTCGATGTGCTTGAGCTCCACGTTGGCCACCTTGATGCCCCAGGGGTCGGTGTGGGTGTCCAGGATCTCCTGAAGCTTGGCGTTGATTTTCTCCCGGGCCGAGAGGAGTTCGTCCAGTTCGGCCTGGCCGCAGACACTGCGCAGGGTGGTCTGTGCCAGCTGGGCGATGGCATAGGAGTAGTCTTCCACCTCCACGATGGCCTTGATGGGGCCGATCACCCGAAAATAGATCACCGCGTTGACCTTCACCGACACATTGTCCAGGGTAATCACGTCCTGGGGGTCCACATCCATGGCCACCAGCCGCATGCTCACCTTGACCATCTTGTCCACGATGGGAATAAGAATGATCAACCCCGGCCCCTTGGCCTGGATGACCCGGCCGAGGCGAAAAATGACCCCCCGCTCATATTCGTTCAGGATCCTGAGGGCGGCGGAAAGAAAAATAACGACCAAGACAACGGCACCGATGGTTGGAAGCATGAATTCCTCCTTTAGCCCGACTGGGCGACTGATGGCGCGATTGATGAGTAAAGGGTGAGAACCAATTGGAGGCGATCCGTCCGGTACCGCCGGCTATGGCGAGATCCCTTTGGGTCCTGCGACCGATGCCTCCGGTTCCACCTCCAGGGTCAGGCCGTCCACCGCCGTCACACGGACCCGCTGACCGACGGTCAGCGGCGTTCGGCATCGGGCGAACCACACTTCACCGTGAACCTGAATCCGGCCTGTGGGTGTCAAGGGCGTTTTCACCACACCGGTTTCACCGATCAACCCCGACTCCCCCGTCATGGGCCGGCGGATTCGGGAGCGAAATACCAGCCCGGCCACCACCACGAAAAAGCCCCCCACGAGGCTGATGGTCGGCACGATGACGGTCCACGAAATACCGATTTGCCCGCCCGTCCGGTCAAAAAGCATCAAGGATCCCAACAGCAGGCTGATGAGGCCCGCCACGCTGAGCAGGCCGTAGCTGGCGATTTTCATTTCCATGATAAAAAAGATCAGGGCCAGCAGGATCAGCAGGACGCCGGCGATATTCACCGGCAGGGTCTGAAAAGAGTAAAAGGCCAGGATGAGGGCGATGCTGCCGATGACCCCCGGCAGGATAACGCCCGGATGGGACAACTCGAAATAGAGGCCGGCCAGGCCGATCATCATCAGGATGTAAGCGATATTGGGGTCGCTGAGGGCTTTGAGGATCCGGGTTCTCATCGATTCGGCAATCCATATCCGATTGGCCGGGTCGATATCGACCAGTGCTTTACCCTTGATCTCGAGACCGTTGATCTGGGCGACCAGGTCGTCCACATCCCTGGCCACCAGGTCGATAATCTTTTTCTCAAGGGCTTCGGTTTCCGTCACCGACACGCTTTCACGCACCGCCTTCTCGGCCCACTCGATGTTCCGCTCACGCTTTTCGGCGATGCTTTTCACGAAGGCCACCATGTCGTTGGTGACCTTCTCGGCCATGGTTTCACCCAGATCCTTGCCGCCGGCGTTGACCGGGTGGGCAGCCCCGATGTGGGTCCCCGGCGCCATGGCGGCCACATCGGCGGCCATGGTGATCATCACCCCGGCGGATGCCGCCCGGGCGCCCGAAGGCGCTACGTAAACGACCACCGGGATCCTGCTTTCATAGATAGCCATGACCATCTTGCGCATGGATTCGGCCAGGCCGCCGGGGGTGTCCAGCATCACGATGAGACAGCCGGCGCCTTCCGCATTGGCCTTGTGGATGGCCAAATCCAGAAAATCGGCATTGCCGGGAGAGATGGCTCCGCTGATCCGAACCAAATAGACCGGTGCCGATCCGGCATCGGTCTGACGAATCGATAGCAGCATTAACAAGGCGACGAATACGCTTACGGTGATGGATCGATTTCTCATTAAAACCCCCTTGAAGGCGGGAAGGGGCATGGGTGGCAGTTATTCCAGCATTTTCATGATTTGTTGAACATCTTCCCACACGTCTTTTTTCTTTTCCGGGTTGCGCAGCAAGTATGCCGGGTGAAAGGTCGGCATCACCGGAATACCCGAAAACTCATAAAACCGTCCCCTGAGGCGGGAGATGGGCGTCTCGGTGTCCAGCAGGGCCCGGGCAGCCACACGTCCCAGAGCACAAATAACGCGCGGATTGATAGCGGCCAACTGCCGCTTGAGAAACGGAAGGCATTGGCGGATCTCTTCTGGTTCCGGGTTCCGGTTCTTCGGGGGCCGGCATTTGACAATATTGCCGATATAAACGGTCTCCCGAGTCAGCCCCATGGCGGCAATGATTTTGGTTAACAGCTGTCCTGCCGCTCCCACAAAAGGCTGACCGCATTTATCTTCATCGAAGCCCGGTCCTTCGCCCACGAATACCAATTGCGCCTTGGGGCTGCCCTCACCAAACACGATATGGGTTCTCGATTCACACAGCCCGCATCGGGTACAGTCGCCCAGGTCGGTGCAGATGTCTGCCAAGGTTTCCCGATCAACCCCTGCACCCTGACACGGCAGCCCCAGCCGATTCAGGATCTTCAGGCTCGCCTCGCTGCAGTCAAAACCTTTGCAACCGCTTTGCTTAAGATAGCACAGCGTGTTTCGAATGTCCCGGATGATTTGATATGGAATCAGCGGTCTCAAGGAACGGCGCTCTGTTTGACCAGTTCGGCCACCCGGTCAAGAATCAGGTGGGCCACCGCATCCTTGTCCATCACATCGAGCGTCTCTTTTCGGCCGTCTGCAAAAAACAGGGTCATGCGGTTGGTGTCGGATGCAAATCCGGAATCGGGTGGACCGATGAGATTGGCTGCAATCATGTCCAGATGCTTCTCTTCAAGTTTTTGGCGCGCATGGGTTTCCATGTTCCGGGTCTCTGCGGCAAACCCGACCACGATCTGACCATTTTTCCGTTGCCCGACGGTTTTCAGGATGTCCGGGGTCCGCTCCAGGGTCAGTTGCATGCGGTCCTGACGCTTTTTGATCTTGTGGGCTTCGGTTTTGACGGGCCGATAGTCTGAAACCGCCGCCACCTTAACGACCACATGGGACTGTTCGAAACGGGCAAATACGGCGGCGGCCATATCGTCCACGGTGACGACGGGCACCACCTCGACGTTTTGCGGTGGATCTAAACACACGGGACCCGTTACCAGGGTTACGCGGGCACCGCGGTATTCAGCGGCCCGGGCGATGGCGTAGCCCATCTTGCCGGAAGAGGGATTGCTGATGAACCGAACCGGATCGATGGCTTCCCGGGTGGGCCCGGCGGTGACCAATACATTTTTGCCGGCAAGGTCGTCGGGCGTAAGGAAGCTGGCCAGCCGGTCAACGATTGCTGCGGGCTCCGGCAGCCGGCCCGGTCCGACGGTGCCGCAGGCCAGCGATCCTTCGCCGGGTGCCAGAATGTGGCAGCCATCCGCTTCAAGCTGTTTGAGGTTGCGTCGATGGGCGGGGTGTTCGAACATGTTTGAGTTCATTGAGGGACATATCATCACCGGGCAGATCACCGCCAGCATGAACGTGCTCAGGGCATCGTCGGCGATGCCATGGGCCAGTTTGGACACCATGTTGGCCGTAGCCGGCGCGATGATTACGCCATGGGCCGCTGCCGCCCAGGCAATATGCCGGATGGCCGCGTCATCTTTCGCATCGAAAAGATCGACACACACCTGGTTTTCCGAAAGCACCTCAAAGGTCATGGGGCTCACAAATCGGGTGGCACTGCGGGTCATGATGACCCGCACGCTGGCTCCCAGCTTCACCAGCCGCCTGAGAAGCTCTACACTCTTATAGGCGGCAATTCCACCGCATACGCCGAGAACGATATTTTTTGCATACAGAACGTTTTTATTCATGTCACTCAGATCACTGTTTTCGAACACGGCATTGTTGCAGGCGCCGGAGTGCATTGCGCCTGACCATCAAGCGAACCCACCGCTCGATCAGACCGGAAATGTCATGCCAGTGAGCGGGGGGGGCCGGCCATTTGGATGTCACCGCCTCCAATGCCTGTCTAAGATCCGACCGGTCGGGGGTCTGGTCCAGCAGATAACGGTAAATCCGGGCAGCCTCCTCATATCGGCCTTGATCGGCGTACACGCGGGCCATCGTCACCGTGTAAAAGGTCTTGTCCCCTGTACCTTCCATATCATTTCCTTTGCCTTGTGGAACCTGGAAGAATAACGATTATATCATCTTTGCCAATCATGCCCAGTTCATTGCGGGCCACGCTCTCGATGAAGGCCGGATCGCTTTTCAGCCGCCCGATGGTCCGATACAGGCTGACATTCTCCCTGGCCAGTGTCTCGTTTTGCCGCACCATGGTCTGCTCTTTTTCACGCAGCCGGTGCATTTCGACCAGTCCATTGTCGCCGAAGACGATCAGCAGCATCAGATTTAACAGCGCAACGACGGCTCCTGCGACGATGATTTTCCGGCGAAGGGTCATGACCGGTTCAAACTCCTTCTGATCAACACCATCACTTTTTGCCATTCCGGAACCTTCATCATCCAGGCCGCCGAGGAAAAGATAGCGATGCCACCGACGATGCCGCCACTGATTCCCGCCAGGAGCCGCAGACTGCCCGTTTCGGTTTCAGGAGGAATGAGAAGCCGACAGGTCATCACCACACCCAGAGCCATAAGTCCCGATGCGGTCAGCGTCTTCAGGCAACTGGAAAAGATGAGCCGCCACCGGATCACCCCCAGCTTGTTTCTCAGCACAACCACCAGAAGCACCAGATTGACCATGGAGGCCAGCGAGGTGGCCAGAGCCAGCCCACAGTGCTTCATCGGGCCCATGAGCACCGTTCCTAAAAGGATGTTGGCGGCGATGGAGATCGTGGCGGTTTTGACCGGCGTTCGGGTATCCTGCATGGCGTAAAACGTTGAAACCACAATACGCACGGCAGCGAAGGCCCATAGTCCCAAAGCATAATACAAAAGGGCATCGGAGGTCAATCGCGTGGTCTGGGCATCGAAGGCCCCGCGTTTGAACAACAGCGCAACGATGGGGTCTCGAAGCACGATGAGTCCCACCATGGCTGGGATGGTGATGAACAGCACCAGGCTCATGGCATGGCCGAAGGTATCTCCCATGCCTGCCTGATCGCCGCTGGCAGCCTGCCGCGAGAGGCTGGGCAAAACAGCCGTGGCTGCCGCCTGGGCGAATATACCCAAGGGGAATTGAACCAGGCGGTCGGCATAATACAGATAAGAAACGCTGCCCTCGGGAAGCAGAGAAGCCAGCAGGGTTCCGACCAAGAGATTGATCTGATAGACCGCCGCACCAAAAATGGTAGGCAGCATGAGGATGCCGACCTTTTTCATCGCCGGATGCCACAGGCCGGACCGTACCCAGAACCGGACGCCATGTTTGACCAGATAAGGCAGCTGCAGGGCCAGTTGCAGGACTCCGCCCAACAGCACCCCGCCGGCCAGCCCCATGACTTGAACCGTTTCGGAATCCGAAAACCGGGAAACGGCAAAAACGGCGCCGATCATGGCCAGGTTCAACAGCACCGGCGCGATGGCCGGGGCCGCGAAATGACCCAGCACATTGAGAATGCCCATGCACAGGGCCACCAGTCCGATCAGGGCGACATAGGGAAACATGACACGCGTCAATGTGACCGTCAGGCCCATCTTCTCCGGCAGGTCGGAAAACCCGGGGGCGACCGCCTGAATGAGGGTTGGCGCAGCGACCACGCCAATGATCGATACGACCGACAGGCAGACCAGCAGCAGTTTCAAGGCGCTCACGGCCAGGCGAAAACCATCCTCGCGCCCCCCCTTGAGCAGGGTTTCCGTGAAAACGGGCACAAAGGCAATGCTCAGCGATCCCTCCCCGAACAGGCGGCGCATCAGGTTGGGAATCCTGAATGCAACAATAAAGGCATCCGCCGTCATCCCGGCACCAAAAAAAGAAGCCAATACCATATCCCGTAGGTAGCCGAAGACACGACTGAGCAGGGTCGCCACCCCTACCACGCCGGCGGCGCGGGTGACATTGCGGTTCTCACTTTTTACCTGGTGATTGGTGTCGGAATGCATAGGGTCCTGATCTCATGTGGAAGGCACAATAACCCTTGACTTGCCCAATTTTTTTGGATATCAGGAAGATTTATGTTTTCCCAATAAATTTCCGAAAGGAGTAACAGAAGGTGGCCAACCATAAATCAGCATTGAAGCGCGCCGGCCAGAATGAGCGTCGGCGCCTGCGGAACAAAGCAGTTCAAACTCGGGTAAAAAACGTGGTCAAGGACGTGCGCCTTGCCGTGGTTCAGGGTGCGGAAAATGCCGTTGAGCAGCTCAACGCGGCCAAATCGGCCATCGACAAAGCGGCAAAAAAAGGGGTGCTCCACAAAAAAACCGCCTCCCGCAAAGTTTCCCGTCTCAACCGACAGGTCAACGCTCAGCAAGCCTGACCCGTCCCGGCATCCGCGGGCAGGAAGAAGCGGCGGTGAATGGTCATTGCCGGATGCGCTTCGACTGCGGCTGCAGGGGTTCTCAATCATCAGAAATCATCCGTCAGCCGGCTGAAGGCGGATTCTGCCAGTTTTTCGGAAACGACGGCAATGGCATCGGACTTGTTCCGATCCGTTGCCGTTTTATTTCCATCCACAACCGAATAGGCCTGGCGCTCGACGATATTTCCCGACGACCAGAGTATCCGACCCGCCGGAGATTCCAGCCGCAGGTTCAGTATGCCGGTCACACGTCGCTCCACTGCGGTCGAAACCGTGGAGCGGGAAATATTTTCCACCAAGATTGAAACAATGGTCCCGGTCAGAATACCATCGGCCGAAGACCGGTCCTGGGCCAGACTTTCTTTGCGGTTCCTGGTGAATTCATAGATCAGGTCGTTGGTGAAGAGGCTTTCCGCGCCGGTTTCGGCAGACCGGTTCTCCAGGATGGGTATAAACACCCGGGATACGCCCGCCGGAAAGTCGCCGCTGCCAGTAAAATGATAGCCGCACGCGGTTAGCAGCAGCATCGATACGACCGCCGCTCTTCGTTTCCATCCGTTCTGCATCTTTTCTCTCGGTATATAGTGTTATGTGTTACTTTAAATAACAATATTCACTAGCTTGTTTTTTATGGTAATCACCTTTTTTACAGGCTTTCCGTCGATAAATCGGACGATTCGTTCGTCGGCCAAAGCCTGTTGCTCCAGCGTCTTGTCGTCCGTATCCAGAGCGGCGGCGAACCGGCTGCGCAGCTTGCCGTTGACCTGGACCACCACTTCGACCTCTTTTTTTACCGTGGCCGCGTCGTCGAAACGTGGCCAGCGGCTCAGCAAGATACTTTCCGCATGGCCAAGGGCCTCCCACAGCTCTTCGCAGAAATGGGGAACGATGGGAGACAGCAGCAGGACGGTCGTCTCCAGGGCAAAACGCATGGTCCGATTCCCCTGGCCATCCGAGTCAGATTCGTCGATGGCCTGCATGGCGTTGACCAGTTCCATGACGGCACTGATGACCGTGTTGAAATGAAACCGGTCCTCGATATCCTGGGTGACCCGCTTGATGGTTGCATGGGTTTTTCGATAGAGCTCCCGGAAGGGTTGATTTAAATCCTGGATGTCGCTCGGGTTGGATTCACCGTCATCCAGCAGCGGAAGCCAACGTTCGGCCAACCGCCAGACCCGCTGGAGGAAGCGGAAGCTTCCCTCTACACCCTGTTCGCTCCACTCCAGATCCCGTTCGGGCGGCGCGGCAAACAGGCAAAAGAGCCGGGTGGTATCGGCCCCATATTCGTCGAGCAAAATGTTGGGGTCGATGACGTTCTTTTTGGATTTGGACATCTTTTCGACCCGCCCGATCGCCACCGGCTGGCCGCATTGCCGGCAGGTCCGCCGGGCATCGCCGTCTTCCGCGACCTGTTCAGGGAAAAGGAAGCCATGTTCCGCACAGGCAGTGGTCTCCTTGCAGACCATGCCCTGGGTGAGCAGCCGGGTAAACGGCTCCTTGAATGTCACCAGTCCCAACGATTCAAGCACCCGGGTAAAGTAGCGTGAATAGAGCAGATGTAAAATGGCGTGCTCTACACCGCCGATATACTGATCCACCGGCATCCAGTAGTCGACCGCTCGGGTGTCGAACATGGCCGTGTCGCACCGGGGGCTGCAGTAGCGCTCGAAATACCATGAAGACTCCACGAAGGTGTCCATGGTGTCCGTCTCCCGCCGGGCATCGTCTCGCCCGCAACCGGGGCAACGGGCCTTGCTAAAAGCAGTCAGCACCGGTAGCGGTGAGCGTCCGCCTTCCAGCAGGTCGGCGTCTTCCGGCAGCACGATGGGCAGGTCCGCCTCGGGTACGGGAACGATGCCGCAGCTGTCACAGTGAATCATGGGAATGGGCGCGCCCCAGTAGCGTTGTCTGGAGATGCCCCAGTCCCGCAGCCGGAAGCTGATGGTCTTCTTGCCGATGCCGTTTTTATCCATAAATGCAGCGATGATGTCCATAGCATCCCGGTTGCCCAATCCGTTGAAATCCCCGGAATTGACCATGGTGCCGTCGCCGGTATAGGCGACAGTCATGGTGTCGCCGTCCAGTTCATCGTCCTGAGGATTGACCACCACGATAACCGGCAGACCGTATTTGTGGGCAAAATCGAAATCCCGCTGGTCGTGGGCCGGAACGGACATGACGGCGCCGGTACCGTATTCCATTAGGGCGAAGTTGGCCGTATAGATGGGCATTCTGCGGCCGTTCATGGGGTTGATACAATAGGAGCCGGTGAACACGCCTTCTTTTTCATAGTTTTCGATGGCCTTGGTGGAGCGGTCCTGAAGGGAGATGCGCTCGACAAAAGCCGTTACGGAAGATTCCTGGTCCGTTCCAGCCGCCAGTTTGGGGACCAGCGGGTGTTCAGGCGCCAGACACATGAACGTGGCCCCAAAGACCGTGTCCTGGCGGGTGGTGAATACGCTGATGACCGCCTCGCTCTCCGCCACGGGGAAACGGATCTCCGCGCCGACGCTTTTACCGATCCAGTTGCGCTGCATGGTGGTCACTTTGTCCGGCCAACCGGGAAGCGTGTCGCAATGGACCAACAGGTCTTCGGCAAAGTCGGTAATTTTGAAAAACCACTGCCACAACTTCTTCTGGCGAACCGCTTTGCCGCAGCGCCAGCACAAACCCGCCTCCACCTGCTCGTTGGCCAGCACCGTCTGGCAGGGTTCACACCAGTTCACATAGGATTCTTTGCGGTAGGCCATGCCCCGCTCGACCATCTTGAGGAAAAGCCACTGCTCCCAGCGGTAGTATTCGGGACGACAGGTGGCCAGTTCCCGGCCCCAGTCATAGGAGAAGCCCAGTCGCTTGAGCTGGGCCCGCATGGCGTCGATATTTTCATAGGTCCACTTGGCCGGATGGGTGTCGTTGGCAATGGCCGCGTTTTCAGCCGGCATACCGAAGGCATCCCAACCCATGGGGTGAAGGACATTGAATCCGCGCATCCGCTTGTAGCGGGCCACCACGTCTCCAATGGTATAATTCCTCACATGTCCCATATGAATTTTACCCGATGGATAGGGAAACATTTCCAACAGGTAGTATTTTTTCTGGTCAGGCTCCTCGATGACATTGAACAGTCGGTTGTCCTGCCAGCG
This sequence comes from Desulfosarcina sp., assembly GCA_018224455.1. Classification (GTDB taxonomy): domain Bacteria; phylum Desulfobacterota; class Desulfobacteria; order Desulfobacterales; family Desulfosarcinaceae; genus Desulfosarcina. The sequence goes on along the minus strand of JAGTUY010000273.1, from coordinate 19,154 downwards.
GTTCTGCCATTTGGCTTCGATGGTTTGGGGATCATACCGTGAATCCATGAATCTTCCTATCTTCTTGCGAATATTATTAATTTGGTTAGGCTTGCGTGCATCCTCATGCCATAAAGCCCGGTAAAGATCAAGAGCCGTTCTGACCATCCAACGGGCCGAGAACACCCTCATTGCTGCCGTCTGCCGGGGTTTATGGACGATCCGGCCGGCCATCGGTCGATCGTTTATCGATTTCGCCGCCCCCTTTTTATGGATATTGCCTAAAAATCCGTTGACTTGATTGTAACAATTCCTTATCTATACGAATTTAATGCTGACAGCCCAAAGCGGAAGGAACAGAATCGTCTCCCAATGTCCAGTAAAATTCTCATCAATGCCGTGGACCCCGAAGAGGTTCGCCTCGCCATCGTCAAGGACAGCTGCCTGGAAGAATTTCACATCGAAAGCACAGCCAGGGAAATTCTGCACAGCAGCATTTATAAAGGTTTAATCACCCGCATCGAGCCCAGCCTTCAGGCCGTATTCGTGGAATTCGGTGCCGAACGTCATGGCTTTTTGCAAAAGCAGGAAATCCACAGCGACTATTTTCAGGGCCCACCGGCCAACGGCAACGCCATCCAAAACCTGGTGAAGCGTGGCCAGGAGTTGATGGTGCAGGTGACCAAGGACCCCATCATGAAAAAAGGGGCCATGCTCACCACCTTCATTTCTCTGCCCGGTCGCTACGCCGTGCTAATGCCGGGAAGCGACAGCCGGGGCATCTCACGCAAGATCGAAGACGAAACTGAACGCAACCGGCTCAAGGAAATCGTTGGCAAGTTGGATCTGCCCGATGGCTTCGGCATTATTATCCGCACCGCCGGCCAGGGATGCACCAAAACCATGCTGGCCAAGGATATCCAGTACCTGCTGCGCCTGTGGAAAAGCATCACCGCCCGGGCCGTCAAGGCGCATGCGCCCTCGGCCCTTTACAAGGATCGAAACCTGGCCGTCCGCTCCATCCGCGACCACTTTACGCCCGACATCAAGGAAATTCTGATCGACGATGAGGCCGTCCACCAGGAAGTGAAAAGCTTCGTCCACATCATCGCGCCGAAGCAGACCAGCATCGTCAAGTTCCATAAGTCCGACAAACCCCTTTTTACCCGATTCCAGTTGGAAGACCAGATCGCGACTATTTTCGACAACCGGGTGACGCTCAAGTCCGGCGGATCGGTGGTCCTCGAGCGCACCGAAGCGTTGGTGGCCATCGACGTCAATTCCGGCAAAGGGACCCAGAAAAAAAATGTCGAAGAGACTGCATTGATGACCAACCTCGAAGCCGCGGTTGAAATCGCCCGGCAGCTCAGGATTCGTGATTTAGGGGGCCTCATCGTGGTGGATTTTATCGACATGCGCGAACAAAAGCACCGCAGCCAGGTGGAAAAGACCCTTCGCGCCGGCATGAAACAGGACCGCGCCAGGATAAAAATCGGAAAAATTTCAAAATTCGGCCTGCTGGAGCTCTCCCGCCAGCGCCTGCGGCCATCCATCGATTTTGGCAGCATGGAAACCTGTTCGCGTTGCGGCGGAAAAGGCCAGGTGTCGTCCACGGAATCCTTAGGGCTGAGTATTTTAAGGAAGCTGAAACTGGACACCCTGAAAGCGGATATTTTTCAGGTCACGGCACAATTGCCCGCCCCGGTAGCCGCCTACCTGCTCAACCGCAAACGCAAGGAACTGAGCGACCTGGAGGGCAAACGGTCGATAGGAATCACCATTATCGGCCGGGATGACCTGATCCCAGGCCAGATGGAGGTTGTCTATGACAAAAAAACCAAAGCCGTGGAGACCCCACCCATATAGGGGTTTTGCGCTATTGAATTGCCAGGATCATTGCCCATCCAAAGGAACTAATTGACGGGGCGGGTGATTTGAAGTATATCAGCGCCACTTTTAACGGTTGCCAAACAAGCGTGACGCCGGTAAACGCGATTTCAAGAATTCACCGGCAACCGCTTGAAATATCTGACAGGAGGTTTTGATACCAATGAATATCGCTTACGCTATGGGACAGGGGGGGGCAGGCGCCCCAGGTGGTTCGGGAGGATTCGCGTCGTTTATTCCGCTGATTCTCATGTTTGTCATCTTTTATTTTCTGCTGATCCGTCCCCAACAGAAAAAAACCAAAGAGCACCGGCAGATGATTGACAACCTGAAAACCGGTGACCGGATTATCACCAGTGGCGGCCTTCACGGACGGATCACCGGCGTCTCGGAAAGCGCGTTGACCGTGGAGATCGCTGAAAAAGTTCGCGTGAAAGTCAACCGGAGCAGCGTGTCCGGGTTGATGCAGACCTCCCCGCCCCCGGCCGCGCCCAAAAAAGAAAAGAAAGACAAAACCGACAACGGCAAATCCTAAATCTAAATCGGTTTCTCCTAAAAAGCCCCATTGCCACCGGACCATTAACCTGATTCGACCGCCGTTTCACCTGCTGTCGGTCCAGGGGTAAAACGGCGGCTGGGGCTTTGGTATGTATATCGTGAAAGGAACGAAGCGTTGAAGAATCTTTCGTGGAGGCTCATCGTGATTGCGGCGGTCATCATTGCCGCCGTGGTGTATGTGATTCCGACAATTCAGCCCGGTGTCTGGCCCCATAATAAAATCAACCTGGGCCTCGATCTTCAGGGCGGCATGCACCTGGTGCTGGAGGTTGATGCGGACAAGGCCGTTGAAAACACCATCGAGCGGGTGGGTCAGGAGATGCGGGATCTGTTGAAAAAGGAACGGATTCGAACCTTGGGCATCGAACGGGTGGAAACCGTCAAGTTGGCCGTTAAGGTCGCCGAAGCGGACAACGTCCAGCGTTTCGAGGACCTGCTGGACGAAGAATTCCGCGATCTCCGGATTGCCGACCGGACCGTCAGGGATGGTGTGCTGAGGATCGTCTTAGACCTTCCCGACAAGGAAACCGATCATATACGCAAGCTGGCCGTGGATCAGGCCCTGGAGACCATCCGCAACCGCATTGACCAGTTCGGGGTCAGCGAGCCGGACATCCGCATTCAGGGAGAACAACGCATTCTGGTCCAGTTGCCGGGCATCAAAGACACCCAGCGTGCCAAAGAACTGATCGGCAAGACCGCCCTGCTGGAGTTCAAACTGCTGGACGAGGATCACGACGTGAATGCCGCTCTGAGCGGAAACGTACCCACCGGCAGCGAGATCCTTTACGAAACCAAAGAAGACCAGACGACCCGCCGCGTCCAGAAGATTCCCTATCTGATCAAAAAGCGCACGTCCCTGACCGGGGCGTATCTGACCGATGCGCGGGTGCAAATCGACAGTCAGTACAATGAACCGTATGTCTCGATCACGTTCGACAAAAAAGGGGCCCGGCTCTTCGAGCGCATTACCGGTGAAAACGTCAAAAAACGCCTGGCTATCGTGTTGGACAGCAACGTCTACTCCGCACCGGTCATACAGGACAAAATCGCCGGCGGAGAGGCCCGAATTACAGGAAATTTCACTACCGAAGAAGCCCGTGACCTGGCCATCGTGCTGCGTGCCGGTGCGCTGCCGGCACCCGTCCAGATTCTGGAAGAACGGACCGTCGGCCCATCCTTGGGAACTGACTCCATCCAAATGGGCCTGCTTTCCATGGGTGTGGGGGGCATCCTGGTGATTCTGTTCATGGTCGTCTACTACAAAGGATCGGGGATCATTGCCGATTGCGCCCTGATTCTCAACATCCTGCTCATCGCCGGCGGATTAGCTGGATTCGGTGCCACACTCACCCTGCCCGGTATCGCCGGCATCATCCTGACGATTGGCATGGCCGTGGATGCCAACGTTTTGATATTTGAACGGATCAGGGAAGAGATGACCCTGGGCAAAACGCCCAGGGCCGCGGTGGATGCCGGCTACGAGCGAGCGACCTTGACCATTATGGATGCCAACGTCACCACCCTGATCGCCGCCCTGGTGCTGTTTCAATTCGGCACGGGTCCGGTGAAGGGTTTTGCCGTCACCTTGAGTCTTGGGGTGGTGGCCAGCCTGTTCACCGCGTTGGTGCTGACGCGCGCCATATTCGATTACTTTCTGATCAATCGTAAAGTTCGAACCATCAGCATCTAAGCCTGATGCCCCGGTCCGAGCAGGCAGTTGTCCCCTGGCCGTCAACGCAAAACCACAATCAAGGACTTGATTCATGCAGTTTATCAAACCGGGTATCAATATCAATTTTATTGGAAAACGCAAAATCGCCTTCGTTCTCTCGCTGGTGATGATCCTGATCAGCATCGGTTCACTGGTGGTCAACGGGGGCCCCCGCTACGGGATCGACTTTGCCGGCGGCACCCTGGTCCAGGTCAAATTCGAGGCATCCGTCACCATCGACCAAATCAAGTCCGGACTGGCAGCAATGGAGCTGGCCGCTTCTGCGGTGCAGCAATTCGGCCAGGCGGACGATCATGAATACCTCATCCGCACCGATGCCAGCAACCCGGTGATGGAAGGGCTGTCAGAAAGGATCGAAAAAAACCTCAAGGAGGCCACCCATGTGCCGGTGGAGATCCGTCGCGTCGAAATGGTCGGCCCCCAAGTGGGGCAGGACCTGCGGGAAAAGGCCCTGTTCGCCATGTTTTACGCCCTGCTCTTGATTACCGTTTACATCTCCGGCCGTTTTGAACTCAAGTGGGCCATGAGCGGCATCGTGGCGGCCGCCATCATGGGGGCGGTCTACCTGCTCTCCCTTTTCCAAGTCTCCGTTCCCTTTCTCATGCTGGCCGCCCTGGTCGTCTCTTTGGTCATCTTCTGGTTTTTTGAATTCAAATATGCCATGGGGGCCATTGTGGCGCTGATCCATGACGTCACCATTACCGTTGGCATGTTCTCCATATTCGATAAAGAATTCACCCTGCCCATCGTCGCTGCGCTGCTCACCATCATCGGTTATTCCCTCAACGACACCATCATCGTATTCGACCGCATCCGGGAAAACCTGCGCAAGTATCACAAAGAGCCCCTGAGCATTATTTTAAACAAGAGCATCAATGAAACACTGAGCCGCACCATTCTTACTTCAGGAACGACGATGATCGTCGTGTTGGCCCTGTTCATCCTCGGCGGCGGCATCATCCACGATTTTTCCTTTGCCCTCCTCGTCGGGATAATGATCGGCACCTATTCGTCAATCTTCGTGGCCAGTCCCATCCTGCTGGCATGGCAGACCCGGAGAAAATAGATGGATTCACTACGACCCTGGTTCGCCCTGAAAAGCGTGCCAGGGGTAGGCAATCTGTTGTTTCGACGTCTGGTGGAGCAGTTCGGATCACCCGAAGCCGTGCTGTGCGCAGACGGTCCTGCGTTACAGGCGGTCCAGGGGGTTACCACCCGTTTGGCCGCATCCATACAACGCCACCGAGTCCCGAATGCGGTTGACCGGGAACTGGATGCGGTCCACCAAAAAGGATACACCATCGTCACCCAGACAGACACTGGCTATCCCCCGCTTCTGCACCAGATTCCGGACCCGCCGCCCTTTTTATACGTTTACGGGTCGCTGCCGGCCACCGGGCTGAACATCGCCGTCGTGGGGTCCCGCAATGCCACCGATTACGGCATCTCCACCACGCGGCAGCTTTGCATGGACCTGGCCAGGCAGCAGGTAAATATCGTCAGCGGTATGGCCAGGGGGGTGGATACCGCAGCCCATTCCGGTGCCATCGCCGCCGGCGGGTGTACGGTCTCCGTCTTAGGTACCGGTCTGGATCAGATTTATCCCAGGGAAAATGCACGCCTGTTCCACCAGATCGCCGAAAATGGTGCCGTGATCACCGAATTTTCCCTCGACACCGGCCCAGACGCGCACCATTTTCCTGCGCGCAACCGGATCATCAGCGGCATGTGCCACGGAACGGTGGTGGTGGAGGCCACTGGCCGAAGCGGATCGCTGATCACCGCCCGCTTGGCCGCCGAACAGAATCGGGAGGTGTTTGCCGTTCCCGGAAACATTCATTCGTTCAAAAGCGTCGGTACCCACACCCTGATCAAAGCAGGTGCCAAACTGGTGGTGCATGCCGGGGATGTTCTGGATGAATTTGAGCACATTCAACCGCATGCGCAGCACGTATCAAAGCCGCCGAAACCGGCAGCACCGGCATTGACGGATGACGAAGCCATGGTCTTCGATAGTCTTGAAGCCGACTCCGTTCACATCGATGACCTGGCCAGGCGTCTGACGCTTTCGTCAGGCCGGCTGTCCGGGCTGCTGCTTCAGTTGGAACTCAAAGGACTGGTGGTCCAGTCGCCGGGCAAACGGTTTTGCCTGACGCCCGGCATCGATCGACAACACAAACACAACCAAGAGGTATCCAGTGAGTAAACCCCTGGTGGTCGTAGAATCACCCACAAAGGTTAGAACCATTAAAAAATATCTCGGCAACGACTACAACGTGGCCGCAACCGTGGGACACATCAAGGACCTGCCCAGCAAAGACCTGGGCATCGACATCGAAAACGACTTCGCTCCGCAATACAAGACGATTCCCGGAAAAACAAAAGTGTTGAGCCAGTTGAAGTCGGCCGCCGGCGATGCGACAGACATCTATCTCGCCCCTGACCCGGACCGCGAAGGGGAGGCCATTGCCTGGCACACCTCCGAAGTGCTTAAAAAAAAGGGCCGCGTTTTTCACCGGGTGCTGTTTCACGAACTGACCAAAAAGGCGATTCTCGAGGCCATGTCAAAGGCCAAGGATATGGACCGGGACAAATATGAAGCCCAACAAACCCGCCGCATCCTGGACCGATTGGTGGGTTACCAGATCTCGCCCCTGCTTTGGCGAAAGGTGAAAGGAGGCCTCAGTGCCGGCCGGGTTCAGTCCGTGGCCGTGCGCATTATCTGCGACAGGGAACGGGCCATTCAGGCATTCACACCCGTGGAGTACTGGTCCATCACCGCCCATCTGAAGGGAATGGTACCACCGGCATTTGCGGCCCGGCTGGTGCGCAAAAATGGAAAAAAAATAGAAATTCCGGATGAAGCTGCAGCCACGGCCATCTTAAAGGAGCTGGAGACAGCTCAATTCGTCGTTGACAAAGTCATCAAACGGACCACACGGCGCAATCCCCTGCCACCCTTTATCACCAGCAAGCTCCAACAGGAATCGATTCAAAAACTTCGCTTTTCCGCCAAAAAAACCATGATGGTTGCTCAACAGCTCTATGAAGGCATCGACCTGGGGCCGGGTGAGCCCGTTGGTTTGATCACCTACATGCGCACAGACTCCACCCGCATCGCCGACGAGGCGGCACAGGAGGCGTTGGCGTTGATCAACCAGCGTTTCGGTAAGGCGTACGCCATCAGCCGGCCACGCTTTTTCAAGAATAAGAACAAGGCGCAGGATGCCCATGAAGCCATTCGTCCGACCTCGGTCTATCACACGCCGGATCAAGTCAAACGCTATCTGTCAAAAGATCAGCTGGCCTTGTATACCCTGATCTGGCAGCGTTTCGTCGCGTCCCAGATGGCCCAGGCGCTCATCGATCAGAAGACCCTCTCCATCGCCGCCGATGACTATACATTCACTGCCAGCGGCTCCTCGGTAAAATTTCCCGGCTTTCTCGCCGTGTATCAAAGTGCCGATGACGAAGCGGAAAGCAACAAGAAAAGCCAGCCGCTGCCGGAACTGGCGGAAAAGTCCCCGCTAAAACTGCTGGGAATCGAACCCAAGCAGCATTTTACCCAGCCCCCGCCACGATTTTCAGAAGCCTCCCTGGTCAAAGAGCTGGAGGAAAACGGCATTGGCCGGCCAAGCACGTATGCGGCCATTCTCTCTACCATTCGAGGCAAAGGCTACGTGGAACTGATCAACAGGTATTTCAGGCCCACGGAATTGGGATTCATCGTCAACGATCTGCTGATTGCCAGCTTCCCGGAAATCCTCGATGTAGAGTTCACGGCCCGCCTGGAGACCGACCTGGACCGGGTGGAACAATCCGAGGTGGAGGCATTGACCATCCTCAACCAGTTTTACGGCCCCTTCAGCCGGAAGCTCGCAGAAGCCGGTGAAAGCATGCTCAGCGTCAAGGGCGTGGGCATGCCCACGGACCTGACCTGCCCGTTGTGCCAAAAAAACGCCCTGCGCATCAAGATGGGTAAAAACGGTCATTTTCTGGCCTGTTCCGCCTATCCGGAATGCACCTACTCCAGTGATTACGAGCGGGATGAAAAGGGCATCATCGCCCCGGTGGCACCGGTTCAACAAAGCGAAGCGACCGACAAAGTCTGCGAGCTGTGCGGCAAGCCCATGGTGGTCAAACGGGGCAGATATGGGGATTTTCTCGCCTGCACCGGCTACCCGGAATGCAAACATACCCAGTCCCTCAGCGGTGGACCCAATGCCAAGCCCACTGGGGTCGCCTGCCCCGAAAAGGGCTGTGGCGGCGAGATCGTGGAAAAATCCTCCAAGCGGGGTAAAATCTTTTACGGGTGCAACCAGTATCCAAAATGCAGTTTTGCCAGCTGGGACAAGCCGGTGGCAATCCCCTGCCCCGCGTGTGGCAATGCCTACATGGTGGAAAAAACGACCAAGCGGGACGGCACCTCGCACGTCTGCCCCAACCGCGACTGCCGGCACCGCATGGCGCCTGTTGAACATCCGGAAAACTGAAGTCAGCGGACGGAGATCGGATAAATCTTTCTTCCATGAGCTCTCGGCTTTGAGCCATGAGCCAATTTGAACTCAACACACCCAATAAACTCAACAAACTCAATGAACTCAACAAACCCAACGAACCTTTCCCATATCGACGCGATCAGCGCAGAAATGCGCCTGAATGAGGCGCAGATCAAAGCCGTCGCCCAGCTGCTGGAAGATGGCGCCACCGTGCCCTTCATTGCCCGCTACCGCAAAGAGGCCACCGGCAGTCTGGATGAAGTAGCGGTGTCCACCATCCGGGACCGGCTGACCCAGTTGCAGGAGTTGGACAGCCGGCGGGAAGCCATCCTGAATTCTCTGGAGCAGCACGGCCATCTGACCGAGGATCTCAAAGCCCAGGTGCAGGCCGCTGAATCGATGACCCGTTTGGAGGACATCTACCTGCCCTACCGGCCCAAGCGGCGGACCAAGGCCACGATTGCCCGCGAAAAGGGATTGGAACCCCTGGCCCTGGCCATTCTGGCCCAAGCCGGGGCGGACCCGATCGCGCTGGCCGATGGCTATGTGGACCCTGAAAAAACCGTAGATTGCGTTGAAGCGGCCCTGTCCGGCGCACGGGACATCATTGCCGAAACGATTAACGAAGACCAGCAGGCCCGGTCTCGGGTTCGCCACCTGTTTTTTGAAAAAGGGGTTATCACCAGTCGCGTAGTGGCCGGCAAAGAGGGCGAAGGGGCCAAGTACAAAGACTATTTCCAGTGGGAGGAACCCGTGGCAACATCACCATCCCACCGAATCCTGGCCATGCGTCGTGGAGAGAAGGAGGAGATACTGGGTCTGTCCATTGCCCCGCCTCCGGAGCTGGCCATCGCCATTTTAGAGGATCTTTTCGTAACGGGCGACGGCCCCGATGCCGAGCAGGTGCGGACCGCGGCTCATGATGCCTATAAACGCCTGCTGTCCCGCTCCATGGAAACCGAGGTACGGGTAGCCGTCAAACAACGGGCCGATGCCGAAGCCATCCGCGTCTTTGCCGACAACCTTCGCCAACTCTTGCTGGCCTCCCCCCTGGGGGCCAAACGGGTCATGGGCATCGACCCGGGTTTTCGAACCGGCTGCAAGGTCGTGTGCCTCGACCGCCAGGGAAAGCTGCTGCACAACGACACCATTTACCCCCACACCTCGGAGCGACAGGCAGCCGTCGCCGCACAGACCCTCTTTGCATTATGCCGTCAATTTGACATCGAAGCGGTGGCCGTGGGCAACGGCACCGCCAGCCGGGAGACCCAGGCCTTCGTGGAAGCAACCGTCGACGCAAAATCGCTGCCGGTGATCATGGTCAACGAAAGCGGGGCATCGGTGTACTCGGCATCGGAAATCGCCCGCCAGGAATTTCCCGAGCACGACCTTACCGTGCGCGGCGCCGTTTCCATCGGACGCCGGCTGATAGACCCCTTGTCAGAATTGGTTAAAATCGACCCCAAGTCCATCGGCGTGGGTCAGTACCAGCACGACGTAGACCCGTTCGCCCTGAAAGGGTCCTTGGACGACGTGGTGGCCAGCTGTGTCAATGGCGTGGGGGTGGAAGTGAACCAGGCCAGCGTCCAGTTGCTCACGTATGTCTCCGGCTTAGGGCCACAACTGGCCAAAAACATCGTCGGCCACCGGGACGAACATGGCGCCTTTACCGGTCGCGAAGACCTGAAAAAGGTCAAACGGCTGGGACCCAAAGCCTACGAGCAATGCGCCGGTTTTTTAAGGATCAAAAGCGGAAAAAACCCACTGGATGCCAGTGCGGTCCACCCGGAAAGCTACCCCGTGGTCCAGGCCATGGCCGGAGACCTGGGCTGCAGCGTGGCCGAGCTGATGAACGATGCCGGCCTGCGCAAAAAAATCGATCTGCACCGCTATGTCACCGATACCATCGGACTGCCGACCCTTACCGACATCCTGGACGAGCTGGCCAAGCCCGGCAGGGATCCCCGGGAGCCCTTCGAGCATTTTTCTTTCGACGCGAACGTCTCTGCCATCCAGGATCTTGAACCGGGCATGAAGCTGCCCGGAATCGTGACCAACGTCACCAATTTCGGCGCCTTCGTGGATATCGGCGTTCACCAGGACGGGTTGGTCCATATCAGCGAGCTGTGTGACCGATTCGTGAAAACCCCGTCAGATGTGGTCAGTGTTCAGCAAAAAGTCACCGTCACCGTAATGGATGTGGACCTGCCCCGCAAACGCATCTCGCTGTCCATGAAAAGTCAACCGGGAAAAAGACCGGAACCGAAGCCCCGGGCCGATCATCCCCGGAAGACACGGCCGGCCGGCAACCGGCCCAAGCCAAAAACTGCACCCAAACCGGCATCGCCAATGCCCTTCAACAACCCTTTTGCCGACGCCTTTCAAAAAAGGTCCGGCCGATAGAAAGGGTTCCCTTTGATCGCCGTGGTTCAGCGAGTCATAAGCAGCAGCGTCACCATTGACGGATTGTTGGTGGACGCTATCGGCCCCGGCCTCAATGTCCTTTTGGGGGTGGCCGATGGAGATGGGGAAACCGATGCCGAATACTTGGCCGCCAAAGTGGTCAACCTGCGCATCTTCGAAGACCAGCAAGGCAAAATGAATCGCTCATTGATGGAGATGGGGGGGCAGATACTCGTGGTTTCCCAATTCACCCTGCTGGCGGACTGCCGCAAAGGCAGGCGGCCCTCCTTCATCGATGCCGCCGAACCGGTTCTGGCCCAGCGACTCTACCAGCATTTTGTGGAACGTTTGGAAAAGCTGGGCGTCGACACCCACACCGGCCGATTCGGTGCGATGATGCGGGTCGAGATCGTCAATGACGGACCGGTGACCCTGCTGGTTCACAGTCGATAAACATTTACTCATCCTGCCGGTGCCGGCCGTAGATATCCTCAAGCCGGGTGATATCATCCTCTCCGATATACCCGCCTGTCTGCACCTCGATCAGTTCCAGCGGGATTTTCCCCGGATTTTCAAGTCGATGGGCAATACCGGCGGAAATGTAGGTCGAACTGTCCTCTTTGAGCAACAGACGTTCGTCGGCCTTGGTGACCTGCGCAGACCCGCGAACGACGATCCAGTGCTCGGACCGGTTGAAATGTTTTTGAAGAGACAACACGCCGCCGGGCTTGACCGTGATCCGGTTCACCTGGAAACGGTTCCCTGTTACCAATTGATCCACCGTGCCCCACGGCCGGTAAACCCGCTTATGCGTGCGCGTTTCTTCCCGATTCTGGGACTTGAGTTGATCCACCAGCCCCTTGACATCCTGGACCCGGTCACGGGGGGAGATCATCACCGCATCCGAGGTCTCCACAACGATGTGATCCTTCAATCCCACCGCTGCGATCAGGCGGTGTTCGGCGTGCAGATAGGAATCCCCCACGTCGTGCAGCACCACATCTCCCTTGACCACATTGCCTAGATCGTCTTTCTGGCCAACATGCCACAGCGCTTCCCACGATCCCAGATCGTTCCATCCTGCCGCCATGGGCAGCATGGCACCGCTATCCGTTTTTTCCATCACGGCATAATCGATGGAATCGCTGGGGCAGGCAGCAAAAGCCGCTTTATCGAGTCGGAAAAAATCCAGGTCGGCCCGCCCTTTTTCGATGGCTTGCCGACAGGCAGCAACGATGTCGGGAACAAACTTATCCAATTCCCTGACTACCTGTGACGCCTTGAACATGAACATGCCGCTGTTCCAGCAATAGGCTTTTGAGGTTACATATCGCCGGGCGGTCGCCAGATCCGGTTTTTCCACGAAAGCCGCAATGCTCACGGCCGTTGCATCCCCGCCTGCCGGGGGTAACGGGCCACCCATTTTAATGTAGCCATATCCGGTTTCCGGTTTATCCGGCACAATGCCGAATGTAATCATTCGTCCCGCCTGAGCGTATGCATGCCCCGACTCGATCAATCGCTGAAATTCAGCAGTTCGCTGAATGTGGTGATCGGCCGGCAGGATTAACAGCACGGGATCGTGACCCGTCTCCATTGCCCGTATGGCCGCCACGGCCAGGGCGGGAGCGGTATTTCTGCCCACCGGTTCCAGAATGATCGAATCGGCCTGGATGTCGATCTGACGAAGCTGCTCGGCCACCATGAACCGGTATTCGTCGTTGCATATCACGACCGGTTTTTCTGCACCGTCCAAGCCATCCAGCCGAAGGATCGTATTTTGAAGCATGGTGTGCCGGTCAACCAGGCTGATGAGCTGCTTGGGATAAAGGGCTCGGGAAAGCGGCCAGAGTCGGGTGCCGCTGCCGCCTGCAAGAATTACCGGTAGAATCATATTTTTAACAACTCCTTGCGCAGGATATCCAGCGCCGCCATGGTAAATATTTTCTTGTTCATCAGGCGCTTTCCGAATGGGAAGTACAGCCGACGGCCGAAAGACCGATCCGGCCCGGCGTATCCGACACACACGGTTCCCACCGGTTTGTCTTCGGTTCCACCGTCAGGGCCGGCAATGCCGCTGGTGGAAAGCCCGTAGGTGCTGCCGGCTACCCGCCGGGCCCCTTCGGCCATCTCCCGGGCCGTTTTTTCGTGAACCGCGCCATGTCTTTCCAGCGTTTCGGGCCGGACACCCAGCACATCGATCTTGGCCCGGTTTGAATAGGTGACGCCGGAAAAGAGAAAATAGTCCGAACTACCGGCCACGTTGGTCAGCCAGTTGGCCAGCAGCCCGCCGGTACAGCTTTCCGCCAGTCCGATGGAGGCCGATCGTTCCAACAGCAGTCTTCCCACCACGGCTTCCATCCGTTCGCCGTTTTCAGATATCACGTTTTGTCCCAACCGTTGCAGCGCCCACCGACCCGCCTGGTCCATCCGTTGATCCAGCAGGGCCGGATCCGTGTCCCGCCCGTAGAGCTTGACCTGGATCTGCGGGAAATTGGCACGAAGGCCCAGCTTGACGCCCGGAAAAGCGGCTTCCACACCGGCCACTTTTTCACCGGCCAGCGATTCAGGCAGCCCGAAGGTGGTAATGGTCTTCACCCGGCTGTGCATGGCCGCATCGCCCTGCAGCGAAAGCATTTCAGGCATCACCTGCTCAGTCAGCATGCGTCTCATCTCATAGGGCACCCCCGGAAGAAAGAAAAACCGACACTTCTGCATGGTCAGGGAAAACCCGGGTGCTGTACCCACCGGATTGTACAATAGGTTGCTGCCGTCGGGAAGCAGCGCCTGCTTGCGGTTGGATTCGGTCATGGGGCGGTTGAACGTTTTAAAAAAGCTCTCGACGTTTTCAAAGGCGGGCTGATTGAATCTCAGTTCAACACCGGCGGCTCTGGCTGCCGCTTCGGCAGTGAGATCATCGCTGGTGGGCCCCAGTCCACCGGTGACCACCGCCAGATCCACACGGTCGCCGATCTCACGAAGGGCTGCGACCAACAGGGGCAGATCGTCCCCCACGCAGGTGTGTCGCACCACTTCGATGCCGTTTTCCTCCAACTTTTCCGAAATATACGCCGAGTTGCTGTCCACCAGGGCGCCGGACCGGATCTCATCTCCCGTCGCCAGTATTTCCGCTTTCATTTGACGGCTCCCTTTAATGCTCAGATATCTCGAATAGGATCATCGCATAGGACCATAGCGGCACCAGGGCAAATGTGTCAACGAAACATTCGCCGCAAAGGAACCTGGGATGTGAATTGCCGCTAAACCCAAATTTTTAACCCTAATTCATTCTTTCTCTTAGAATACGGAATTTCGGCACTCAATTCTGCATCTTTTGAGATATCCGCCATCGTTGCACGTCCGTAACCCCCCAAAAAAAAGACTGCCTTTGCGAATTCATCCACCCGTCAGGGCAAGGTTGGAAATTTTTTTCGTAACCTTGAAATCATAGCGAGGGTATTCAAACAGGGGCGGTCTGGATTCGGTTTCACCGATCGAATATCCCCACAGGCTCTCATACTCGGCCACATTTTCCCCCATTTCCTCAAGTTGATGCAAATAGGCGCCGACCGGCTTGCTTTCGATGATGATGATCTTGCCCATCCGGTCAATGATAGGGCTGTGCCAACGGTTGTGGTCATGGTCGAACTCAAGTATTCGCCTGCCCCAACGGGTAAGCCCGATCGTACGGAAGGTCATGCTTTTGCCGATGCCCGGAAGGTTGATTACATTTCGGTCCGTCGCCACAAACGGAATGTCCGCCTGCTGCCGCAATGTGGCCAGCTTTTCGACCATTCTTAGGGTTTCAAAGGGCAAAGCGCTGATGGCATCCCGGAATTGTTCCGGTATCCGTCCAAAGCACTTCTCTTCGTCCTGTTCCTGAACAGCCCGCGCATTGGTTGCATAATTGAAGGTGTTTTCGAGAAACCCTTTTACCGAGAAGGTGTAGTAAGTTATTACACCGATATCATTCAAAACCTTGCGAAGCATGGCGGTATGCCCCCGTCTGGATGCAGCCGAGGTGAATACCAGCTGATTGACAACCATCCAGCCGGCGGACAACAGCCGCCTGACCGCCTTGCAGGCTTCGGGGGTTACCTCGATAGGGCTTTCAAAATGAGTTTGAATGACGAATTGCTTCAGGCCTGCATCCAATGCCCGATTCCTGAATTGGCCAAGAATCTTCGCCAGTTGCGGGGTAACCCGTTGCGGCAGATATGCCAGCAGGCGGGTGCCGAGCCTTATTCTGACTATCTCCGCATATTTACCACCATTCGGCCGGGATAGGTTGGCCTCTTTTTTACGAACCGCCATCTCATAAACGGCATTCAGGATATTTTCAAGGGATTGATCGCGGCTCATCAAGGCGTCACCGCCGGTAATCAGTATGTCCCGCAGCTGGGTGTCCTGTTCGTAATAGTCCAGTAAACGCCGCAATTTTTCTTCCCAGGTCTCATTGTGATGGAGCTTTTCCAGGTTGAAACCAAGGTTCCCCCCCCTCTGGAAATCGTACATGCGTTGACAGGAGACACACAGGCCCCCGCAGGCACGACCCATTGTTTCCGGTATCAAGATGGCGACTTCGGGGTAGCGGCGATGAACATTTTGGGTTGAGGGCAGCAGCCACCCCGCTGCATTGGGCTTGCCCGGCTTTATCTTGTCCTCCTTCTCCCATGCTTCGATATTGCCAAATTGGTCGACCAGTTGTTTGCTATAGATCACGTAGTGGCGGATGGCCATGTCGGAACCAGCCATAAAATCAGAGTGTTTGACGCTCAACAGGGAAAGATAGTACGGGTTGACGAAAAAGGGGATTCCCTTTTTTTCTGCTTTATCGAGAAGTTTTTGTGTATTGGCGTCTAACGAGTCATCTAACAGTTCATTGAGCAAGCCTGGGGAGCGAACCGCAAACCTGAGGTGAAAGCGGTAATCGCCCCACCATTGCCTGACTTTCGCCAATTTTTCCGACCGGGTCATCCCCGTTTTGAAGGCATACCGGCTGTCGCCGGGTTCACAGCTCTCAATTCGGTCGATCAGGATTTTTATGATTCGCTCTTTATTGGCTTCCTGCTGCTTGACCACATCCGGTTCCTGGCCGTGCTTCCAGCGTGACATCCAGCGCAGAAGAGTCTGGCGATCGGGTCTTGGCTGAGGCAGCTGGCCGGTCAACTGACGAAACAGTTGAATCATGTCTTCAAAGAAAAGCGGCTTGGCTCCGCCTCTGCCCGTTTTCACCCCCAGCCATACGAACTGGAAGGGATCGTTGCGTATCGGTTTGCTCACCCGAAAGGGGTTTTTAAACTCCAGGCCGGCATGGTCCAGGTAGTCCAGGATGCGAATGGCAGCCAGGTCTGCCCACCTGAGTTCAGTGTACGTTCGCGGCCCTGCCGCTTCCCGCCGATAGTAGCGTCGGGCGGTCGGATGGTCGGCGATGACTTCCTGTGCCCATTCTCGCAAGGCGTGCCGAGAAGCATCCTCACAATCGGCGTTTTCATAGATGGCTCGAAGCCTTGGATTTTCACGCAACAGCTTGTTGAGCAGTCGCATCGATTTTTCTGAAAGCTTGGTTTGGGATAGTTTCATGGCTCCGCATTTTCATTTTTTTGGTCAGCTGCTTCTGATTTTCGACTATCTCACATTCAAATGAGGAAATATAAGATTTTAAGGCGTAAAGCGAAAAAACCAATGACGGCATTAAAAAAAATGATAGAATTGTTTCGGGAGAACCAGATCATGAATGGGAATGACCACACGGTTGGCAGCCAACGGAAAATTGTTCATCTTGAAGAGGATGGCAGGTGTGGACATCGTTGTATGTTTTGGCTGTTTTTAGATTTTGCCCAATCTTTGCTAATGAGCAAGAAGGCCGGAACGGCTACGGGGGCGTTTGTATGTATGAATCAGGTTTTAATTTGAATGACTTCTCTGTCCGGCTGGTGCGGAAATCCATTCAAGGACGACATTTCATCTTTGTCTCGCATGAAGGTCGGCTCACTTTGAATATAATTAACCACCAGGTCAGCTACCGCCGTCAATGAAGACATATGCGTCCGTTCGTATCCATGTGATCCATCCACCCCAAAACATACCAATGCGGTACGTGTGTCGCTTCCAGACTCGATCGCTGATGCCGAATCGCTGCGATAGAAGCGGAAAACATCCTTTACCAGCGCAATTTCATTCTCCTTGCCGAGGGTAAACAGCTTACGGTTCAAATGATAGTCAAAGGGACCGGTCTGGTCCATCATGCCGATTACGGCGCTGAATTCCGTGGCGTTCTGGTTGGGGGCGACCGGGGCATGATCGATGACCACCATTTCGGCAACATCGCCATAAACCGCCGCGGATGCACCTGATCCAACCTCTTCGAAAATGGTGAAAATCAAATGGCAATCGATGGGCAGGACAATCCGGGCGTCAATGATCGCTTTGGCGGTTGATAGAAGGATGGCGACACCGGCTTTGTCATCCAAATGGCGAGCGTTGATAAATCCATCGGTGGAAATTTCCGGCAGCGTATCAAAGGCCACAAAATCACCGACCTGGACATTGGTTTTTCTCAACCGATCGAGGATACGGGTGTCATCATCGACGCGGACCTCCACATGGTCCCATCCAACAGGTTGGGCGTCCACCGCTTCCCCGTATGCGTGTCCGGATGCCTTCAGCGGCAGCACTGTTCCGCGGATCGGTCCACTCTCGGTATAGACGGTTACACGGGCCCCTTCCGCAAAGCGGCTGGACCAGGTTCCTACTGGAGAGATAGCCAGACGACCACTGGATTCCACCCGCCGGACCATGGCACCCAGGGTGTCCAGATGGGCAGCAATGGCACGATCCAGCGCATTGCGACTGCGACCCTTCAATGTGGCACGGATCGCCCCGCGACGGGTTACATTATAGGTGATGCCAAGCTGTTGCAGCTCCTGGCCCACAAAATGAACGATCTGGTCCGTGTAGCCGGATGGGCTGGGAATATTCAGCAGCGAAATAAGCATCTGCTTGAGATAGTCGATGTCGATGGCAATGGGATTCACTGATCACAACCTCCAATCAGGCTGACGTGGCGGTTTGGGGAAAAAGCAGATCGATAAATCGTTCGGCGGTGGGCTGCGGTTCGTGATTGGCCAGACCCGGGCGTTCATTGGCTTCGATGATGACGTATTCGGACTCCTTTAGATTGGGAACAATCATATCCAACCCGGTCACGGGGATGTTCAGAACCGTGGCCGCCTGTTCGGCGGCTTCGACTACTGTCGGATGAATGATGTCGGTCACATCTTCGATCGTGCCGCCGGTATGCAGATTGGCGGTTTTGCGCACCGTTATTTTTTTTTCGGCAGTGATGACGTCATCCAGATTATGCCCGGCCTGTCGGATGCAGCGCCGGGTTTCGTCATCCAGCGGTATCCGGCTCTCTCCATCGGTGGCGCTGGCTCGGCGACGATTATATTTTTGAATCAGTTCGCTGATACTGTGGCGCCCGGTGCCGACGATTACCGGCAGCCGGCGGACCGCTGCGGCGACCACCTGCTGATCGATCACGATCAGGCGAAGATCCTCGCCTTGCACGTAAGACTCGACAATGATGTCCGGGCAGAATTGACCGGCCCATGCGACCGCTTTTTCAAGGGCTTCCGGCGACCGCACATCGACACTGATGCCGTTGCCCTGCTCCCCCCGGGCTGGCTTGACCACCACCCGTTTCAGTTCTTCCAAAACGGCAGTATTGCTTTCACCATCGTCCACCTTTACCGTGAATTGTCGGGGAACCTTCAACCCGGCCGCCCTCAGCAGGCCATGGGTCAATCGCTTGTCATCGCAACGGCTCATGGCAATCGCCGAGGTAAGTTCAGTCAGCGATTCGCGGCAGACCATCGATCGGCCGCCATGCATCAGTTTAAAATAGTTGTGTTTCTCATCGAGCACCGCCACGCCGATGCCACGCCGCCGGGCTTCGTCGGTAATGATGCGGGCGTAGGGGTTGAGTTTTTCTTCCGGCGCAGATGCCGTAAAATACGGCTCGTTGATCTGGTTTTTGCGTTTGATGCAAAAGACCGGTACCCGTTGGAAGCCCAGTTTTTCATACAATG
>JAGTUY010000272.1 GCA_018224455.1 Desulfosarcina sp. | reverse complement strand
TTTTCGAATTTTCCATGATGCGCATCCGGGAGGATATCAATCAAAAGCTGCTGGCAGAGCTGTTTTATCAATACCTCAACGTCGAGGAAGAATTTGTCCGGGCGTTGTTCACCGAAGGGCAGACCCAACTTGGGCGGGCCTTTGTCCACGAACCGGCATTGTCGGCGGCCAATGCCCTGTATGTGCTGGATTACGAGCGGGCCAGCGAGGTCGTCAGGCGTGCCACCCACCGGGGCATCAGCATGTGCTACTGCCGGCACAAAATGGCCCACATGAACCAGGCCTGCGCGGCGCCCATGGACATCTGCATGACCTTCAACACCTCGGCCGAATCCTTGATCCGTCATGGTCATGCGCGGGCGGTCGGTGTTTCCGAAGGTCTGGAACTGCTGGCCAAGGCCCGTGAGCACAACCTGGTCCAGTTCGGCGAGAATGTGCGCCAGGGGGTAAACTTCATCTGCAACTGTTGCGGGTGCTGCTGCGAAGCGATGATTGCCGCGCGCCGGTTTGCCGTGAATCATCCGATCCACACCACCAATTTCCTTCCCCGGGTGGATGAGACAACCTGCAATGGCTGCGGCGGGTGTGTGAACCTGTGCCCGGTGGAGGCCATGACGCTGGAATCGGCCGATGACCCCGGGCATCCAAAAAGAAAGGTGGCCCGGGTGGACCACGACCGCTGCCTGGGATGCGGCGTGTGTGTCAGGGCCTGCACCAAGACCGGCAGCCTTTCCCTCGTGCATCGGCCTCAGCGGGTGCTCACCCCGCTCAACGCCGCCCACCGGGCGGTGGTGATGGCCGTCGAGCGCGGCAAACTGCAAAACCTGATTTTCGACAACCAGATCCTGTGGCATCATCGGGCGCTGGCCGCCGTGCTGGGTGTCATCCTGCGCCTGCCGCCGGTGGCGAGAGCCATGGCCACCGATCAGGTCAAGTCCCGGTACCTGGAGGCGCTGGCGCTTCGATACTCATGAGCGATTTAAATGGAATCGTAAAACAGGCTGGGATGCTATCAAAATTCCTGCCCGGATAAACAAATTGCCAATGCAGTTTCTGGCAACAAGGGTTCATTTGGTATTGATATCTTTGTGCTTTAGGACCGGACTCTGAAATCAAGATCTTGAGCCATTTTAATAAAACTAACAACATAACGCCAACAAACATTCAATTGCGAATACCTCATCCCTTGTCTATTCCAAGCTGAAGACAACCCTCCCCTTGCCGGTATCTTCCCGTTTCTGATCCCCAGCCCCGGGCTCCACGATAAAAATCCGTTCCCGCTCCACCTGGCCCTTTTCCAGCAGGTAATTTTTTGCATTGAATGCACGGCGGTTGGCCAGCTGGCGGTAATCGTCCGCCGTCACCTCCGTATGTGTCCGCAGGAGCGTTTCCTTCACTTGCGGTGTCAGTTCAACCGGTGCGCCACTGTCGTCCACCGGCACGGGGAGTTGGACGGCGGCGAACACGGTTTCCAGTATGGCCACCCGTTCTTCCTCACCCAGAATGATTTCTTCCAATGGGACGGCGCTCTTTCCCGATTTCATCATGCGGTTCAGTTTTTCCGCCTTGAGTCGGTTTTCAAGCAGCATGGCCCGCAGGGCGTCACTGTCCCCGTCCGGCGTCGCCACGCCCCGAACGTCAAGCTTCAGGCCCGGCCGTTCAAACAGGATTTTTGACAATTTATCCATCTTCTCGGCATTGTCCTGGCTGATTTCGCTGACACCGGCATCGAAGTCCAGGTAGCTCAGCTCTTCGCCGCCGCCGGCCAGGGCACCCAGTGCGGCAAAGGGTGAGGTGACGATCTTGACGATCAGATTTTTCAATACGGTCAGCACCACCTTGCCGACCTTGAACTCGGGGTCGTCCAGGCTGCCGCTCACTGGCAGGTCCAGCTCGATATTTCCCTCGCGGTCCTTCAAAAGGGCAAGGGCAAGCTTGATGGGCAGGCTGACTGCATCCGGGCTGTCCACCGAATCACCCAGGGTGAGCTGATTGATATAGATACTGTTGGTGGCTTTCAGCTGCTGGTCCTCCACGAGATAGGCCACATTGAAGGTCAGCTTGCCTTTTTCCAGAATGTAACCGATGTATTTTCCGGAATAGGGAGAAAAGGGGCTCAACTCGATGTCGGCAATGTTGAGGTTCAGGTCCAGATACGGTCTTTCGACCAGCGGGTTGATCAGGCCGGTGATCTTGACTGGGGCGTGATTGGCCCACATGCCCTCAAGGAGCACATCGGCGCGTTTCTCAGCAATAGATTCCAGGCCGGAGACGCGGCCCCCCAGGTCATGGAATTTGGCGTTGAAATTGGGTTTGATGAACCGATCGGAAAAATCCACATCCCCCCCGCTCAAGGTGACTCGGGCGATACGAACCGGTGGCTTGTTTGCTGTGGATGCAGGCTGCGTGGTGGATTTCGGTGCCGGCCCGGAGATGTCGCTTTCATCGGTGGCGGGGGTCGGCGCGGCTTCAGGGTCGGTGAACATGCTGACTAGGTTGACGCTGCCGTCCGCATCGACGATCACGCGGGCAAAAAAATCGGCAAGGGAGATCTGGTCGATGGAGAGCCGGGTGGGGTTGACACCCAGCGCGATGTTGTCCAAGAGCAGAGCATCCCATTTGAGAAAATCGTTGGCATTTTTGACGTCGATGGAGGCGAACTGGTTGAGCCCGGCCTTGCCGGTATAGGTCACCACCGGTTCCGCCCCTGGTCCCTGGGTCAGCCCCATCCGGCCGTCCATGTTGAAAAAGCCCTGGGTGACGATGAGTCCCGCCTGCTCGGAAAGGTATGGTTGCAAGGGCCGGACGTCCATTTTCTGCGCCGCAATGGCCATGTCCAGGGCCAGGGGCGAGATCGTGACGTCTCCGCCGACCCGAACCTGCCCCCCCTGCTCCCAGCGCAGGGAGAGTTCTGCCTTGCCCGTCGATCCGGGTGCAGTGGAGAGATTTGAAGCTGACAGGGCGAGTTCGTCCAGCCGAAATGTTACCGGTTCTACCGGCACCCGGTCTTCCACGTCCACGGTGACATCGGAGATAGTGACGGCCTCGAGATTGACGACAACGGGCTCGGTCGTCGAGTCAATCGGTGGTGTTTCATTCCCATCTGAAACCACGGCACCTTCAGTTAACGGGTCTTTGGCTTCTGTGGCAGGTACAAAGGCCTTGACCAGGTTCAGCACCCCATCCTTCTCCCGGCGGCAGGAGACCTTCACCCCCGAAAATGTGAGACTGCCCAGGGTCACTTCACGCCGGGCCAGATCCGCCATCGTGTCGGTTACACGCAGCCGGTCGAGGGATACCAAGGGTTCGTCGTCATCCTCATCGACCGCCATGAGTCCATCCACATCGAGATGGGCGTTGGCCAGTGAGATAAAGGGGGCATTGTCCTCCTTGCGAAAACGAAAATTACCGCCGAAGGAAACATTGCCTTCAACGGTTTTGAATTCGAAACGATCCTTGTAGTAGGGGAGGTACCGCGAGACCTTGACACCCAAGACGTCGATCTCCCCCGACACCTGGAGGGGGGCGAGAGAAGCGGTGCCGGACAGGCTGGCGGATTCGTCGGCCTCGGTCTTCATGTCGAGCCGGTAAACAGCAGTGCGGTCGCTGTTAAGACCGAAGTTGTCCACTTCAAGGTTCAGGTCGGTGATGGCAGTGGAAAAGGGGGCGCTGTTGGAACGGTCG
>JAGTUY010000271.1 GCA_018224455.1 Desulfosarcina sp. | reverse complement strand
TGAACGCTGAATCAAAATTAGTGATTGACATTCGTTTAGAAGTTTGCCATTTTAACTATTATAGTAATATAATTGCTATTATAGTGTAATATTAAATCGTCCCCCAACACAATGTCAAAAGGAAAATATTATTTTTCGAAGTCTTTGGAAAAAGGACTGAAAATCCTGTCTCTTTTTAACCGGGCCAACCCGGTCATGACCCAGAGTCAAATCGCCAAGACACTGGATCTGAATATGACATCCACGTATCGCTACATCAACACCCTGGTGGAATTGGGATATTTGGAAAAAGATACCAAAACCAAAGAAATTCGGCCCGCGATCCTGTGCCTCCTGTTCTGTGCCAATTTAATGCGGGCCACGGATCATCTGAGGTTGATCAAGGAAGTCGTGGACCGGATCCACAGGGAGAAAAATATAAGCATCGATGTGGCCTTTGCGGTGGATGATACGCTGGTGCGCATCTACTATCGCGGAGCTGATGAAACATTGACTTACAGCCTGCCTGATTTTTCGAAAAACAGCCTGCACAACACGGCATTGGGCAAGGCGTACCTATCCAGCCTGCCCGACGACCTGATCGCCGCAAAAATAGCGCCAATGGACCTCGCGCCTAAAACCACTAAGACGATCGTGGACAAGACAATTCTTTTTGAAGAACTGAAGAAAGCCAAAGCGCGTCAATATGCCATGTCGGAGGAAGAGTTTCTGCCGGGGTTGATCACCATCAGCGCCCCCCTGTTCGACCCCCTCACGGGCAAGGGGGTCGGTGCGGTCTGCTTCGATTTTTCGGTGCTTCAGCATAGTGCAGACGATGTCAAAGCAAAATATGGAGACATGATCCGGGAAACGGCAAGAACGCTTTCTGAAATACTGCCGCCGGATAGAAGCCGCAGGGAGTCGAAATACTCATGAAATCTGACAGCTGGAAACCGTGGGCGCTGCTGGCTCCGTCATTGAGCGCCGTTTTTTTTCTTCTGGTGATACCGGTCTGTTTTATCGTTGTGTACAGCTTCTGGCTGCGCGCCCCCAGCGGAGCGGACATTCCTGCCTTTCAGTTCGGTAATTACGCCAAATTCTTCGAAGATTTTTTCTACCCGAAAATTCTCATCCGAACGATTCGCATCTCTTTTGAGACCGTCGTTCTCTGCGTGGTCATGGGCTATATCCCCGCCTACTATTTCTACCGCAGCGAAAGCCGCTACAAAAAGGTCTTTCTATTGCTCATTATGCTGCCCTTCTGGGTCAGCTTCATCATCCGCACCATGAGCTGGATCAACATCATGGGCGATTCGGGGTTGATTAACCATTTTCTGTTGAAGATCGGGCTGATCGAGTCGCCCATTTCAATGCTGTACAACGAGTTCACCGTTCTCATGGGATTGATCATGTACCTGCTGCCGTTCATGGTGCTCAACATCTACGTCAGCCTGGAAGGCATCGACAAAAGCCTTCTCGAGGCCGCCCGCTGCATGGGCTGTACCGAGTGGCAGGCCTTTCGGGAGGTGACCCTGCCCTTGAGCCTGCCAGGTGTGAGCGCGGGCTGCCTGCTGGTCTTCGTGCTCACCGCCGGCACTTATCTACCCCCCATGATATTGGGCGGCCCGGGCAATGACATGATCGCCAACCTGATTTTCACGCGGGTCATCGGCACACTGGACTGGCCTTTCGGCTCGGCCATCAGCGTGATCCTGCTCTCCTTGTTGTTCGTGATCGTGTGGACCTACAACCGATATCTGGGAATTAATCAGATATTCAAAAGCCTTCAGGGAAATTAGACGATGAGAAAATTCTCACCAGGATGGACATTGATCCAGATCTACACGGTCCTCGTCTATGTGTTCTTGTTCGCCCCCATCGTCGTGGTGATCGTGCTGGCCTTCAACCCCAAGCAATTCGGCATCTTCCCCATGGAGGGTGTCAGCTTCCGGTGGTTCATCAAACTGGCCCAGAATGAATCGATCATCGAGGCATTTAAAAATTCGCTGATCCTGGGGTCGCTGACCGCGGTGATATCCACCGGCATCGGCATCCTGGCCGCCATGGCGTTCATCCGCTTCGAGTTTCCCGGCAAGAACACCCTGAACACCGTGCTGCTGTCGCCGATCATGATCCCGGAAGTGGTTCTGGGTGTGGCCCTGCTGCTGTTTTTACGGTTTCTGCAACAGCCCAAGAGCTTTGCGCTGCTGCTGATCGGGCACGTGGTGTTGACCCTGCCCTATGTGCTGCTGATCGTCCAGGCCCGTCTGGTGGGGATCAAAAAAGAGTACGAGGAGGCGGCAAAGTCCCTGGGCGCCAACGCATTTCAAACCTTCAGAGAAGTTACCTTCCCGCTCTTGCTGCCGGCCGTCCTGGCCGGGGCGCTGTTCGCCTTTACCATCTCTTTTGACGACATCACGGCAACGCTTTTCTGGGCCACGGCCCAGAACCAGACCGTTCCGGTGAAGATCTTCAGCATGCTCAGAAATTCGATCAGCCCGGAAATCAATGCCCTGGGCGCCGTCATGATCGTTCTGACCGTCGCCACCCCCCTGCTGGCAGGCTACCTGTCTCGCAGGTTCTCAAAGATAAAGGAGTAACGTCCCAACCTAAAAACCCCAAGCTGAAAGGAGCACCCATGGCTATCGTAACGAAAACAAAACTGGATCGGGTATATGACGCGTACAAATCCGGAAAACTCAGCCGGCGTCACTTTCTCAAGTACCTGGGCCTTGCCGGCGCATCCATCGGACTGGTCGGCTCACCCTTCGGAAACGCCGTCAAGGACGCCTGGGCAGCCAAATCCATCCGCTTCGATGGATGGGGCGGTTCGGTTTCCGAAGCATTCAGAGAGCACGCCTTCAAGCCCTTTACCAAAGCCACGGGCATCGAGGTCATCGATGGTGAATTCGGTGACATGAACTCCTACCTGACACGCGTCAAGGCCTCTTATCCGCCGGGCGGGGAGTTCAACCTCGCTCACCTCAGCGCTGTATATGACTACGCCCGCTACACGGAACTTGGGTTTGCTTCAGTGCTGGATGAAGCCAAGATCCCCAACCTCAAAAACGTCATGCCGGCCATGATCAAACCGCTGCGCGAGATCACCAAGGGCACCCTCTCGGCCGTGCCCTACGATCTGGGACAAACCGGCATCGCCTACAACACCAAGCACATCAGCAAGGAGAAGGCCGAAAAACTCGGTGCATCCCTGCTGTGGGACAAAGATTTGAAAGGCAAACTGGGCAGCTGGAGCGGTGATTTTCGCACCAATATGTGGTACGCGGCGCTGCACACCGGCCAGAGCCCCAACAACATGACCGATCTTGAGGCCATATGGGCCGCGCTCCGCGAACAGAATAAATTGTTGAAGAAATATTGGGCTTCCGGCGCCGAACTGATGAGCCTGCTGGCCAACGAGGAGATCTATGCTACGGTGGCCTGGTCCGGGCGGGTGGCCGCCCTGCAGCAGGAAGGCAACCCGATCGGCTATCTCTCTCCCAAGGGCACCTACTCGTGGATGGAATACATTTACGTCCTCAAGGGCACCGATCTGGACGTCGCCCAGCAGTTGCTCAATTTCATGCTCGAACCGGCCGCGGCCATCGCGGTGGCCGAGGGACAGAACTATCCGCCCAGCCTGGATCCAACCAAGGTCGCACTGACCGACAAGATCAAAAAAATGCCCGCCTTCGACCCCACCGGCAAACTGGACGGCTACTTGTTTGCCGTTCCCTCTTACTGGAACGCTTCACAAGTTGAGTGGACCGAAAAATTTGATCGCATTATGGCCGGCAGCTAGTGTCGATAATGCTGACCATGTAATCGTTAATGGCCGGCGTCGGACCGCTGTGTCCACGTTGAACCGACGCCGGCAGCCAACAAAACAGGGAGACAAGGTATCGTGGCGACCGGCAAAAAACAGCCCATGGTGCAGTTCAAAGGCATCTTAAAGCGATTTGGCGATGTCATCGCTGTCGAAAAAATGGATTTTGACATCGAAGAGGGCAGCCTGGTGACCCTGCTGGGCCCTTCCGGATGCGGGAAAACCACCCTGCTGCGCATGGTGGCCGGGCTGGAGGAGCCCACCGAGGGTGATATTTTCATCAAAGGGGTTCGCATCAACGACACGCCGATCCACAAGCGCAACTTGGGAATGATTTTTCAGAACTATGCCCTGTTTCCCCACAAAAACATATTTGAAAACGTGGCCTTCGGGTTGAAATACCGTGATGTGTCCAAGGCCGACATCACTAAGAAAGTGACCCAGGCGCTGGAAATGGTCCGCCTGCCCGGTGTTGAGCACCGCATGCCCAGCCAGCTGTCCGGCGGCCAACAGCAGCGCATCGCCATGGCACGGGCCATTGTGATCGAACCGGATGTGCTGCTGATGGACGAGCCCCTCTCCGCCCTGGATGAAAACTTGCGCGAGGAAATGCGGCGCGAAGTAGACAACCTGCAGCGGATGCTTGGTGTCACCACCATCTTTGTCACCCACGACCAGCGTGAAGCCTTGAGCATGTCCGACAAGATCCTGGTTATGCAGGCGGGCCGCAAACAGCAGGAAGGAGACCCCGAGACGGTCTACAATGAACCGAACAACCATTTTGTGGCCGATTTTCTGGGCCACTCCAATTTCATCAGGGGTGAGGTCGTGGGGGTCGACGACAATCATGTAAACGTCAAGATCGAAACCGGCGATGTCCTCTTGGCAAAAAACAAGGGCGGATTTTCGACAGGCGACGCGGTGGAGATAATCGTCCGCGCCCAGCGCTTCGATGCCTTTCCCAGTGATGAATTCAAACCGCTAGAGGGGATGAACCACTTCGGGGGCCGCATCAAAGACCGCAGCTACATGGGCGGCGAGGTCAGCTACTTCATTGAACTGGCGACCGGCCGTGAAATTCACATCATCAGCATGATGCGCACACGGCTCTACAGCAACGGTGAATCGGTCAGCGTACAGGTATCGCCCCACCACTGCCACCTGATTCCACTTGAATGATTTAACAGGTTGTTTCTACCGTATTCCGTTCGACCAGAAACCTGAAAGCCGTCCCGACCGTTTTCAGGTTTTTTTGTTCAGGGTTGGTCGTCCACCGGATGATGATTATGGTTCTCGAATCACCATAAAATCGACAGGGAAATGAGTATGCTCAAACTGGATCTAATCGAAAAGGGATTTTTCCATCGCTATCCCGATCGAATCGTCACCATCGACTCCCATACCCAGGGGGAACCCACCCGCCTGCTGGTAGGTGGGGTGGGCAGCCTGCCGGGCAGCACGATGAAAGCCAAGCGGGACCATTTCGAAACCCATTTCGACCACGTCCGCAAACTGCTGACTCGCGAACCCAGGGGGCACCGGGGCATCATGGCGGCCGTGGTGACCGAACCGGTCAGTCGCAAAGGCGCATTCGGGATGTTCTACATGGACGCCCGGCGCTACCCCTACCTGTGCGGCCACGCCACCATCGGTGCCGTGGCCACCCTGATCGAATCCGGGGCTATCGTCGCCGACGATGGCGACACGGTGATCACGGTAGACACGCCGTCAGGCCCACTGGACGCTCACACCCGGGTTCGCGGCGGCCGGGTGGAATCCGTGGCCATTGACATGGTGCCCTCATTTGTCTTTGACACCGCCCGTGAGATCAATGTCCCCGGTTTCGGCAGGGTCCCCGTCGATCTGGTCTGCGTGGGCGGCTTTTTCGCCATGGTATCGGCCCGCTCCGTTGGCATCGACCTGGTCCTGGCCAACAGCCATCGCCTGATATCCCTGGGGATGGCCGTCATCGAGGCGGCCAACCAGGCATTTAACGTTTATCATCCCGAACGGCCGGAGGTGAAAACGGTGGACGTGACCGAGTTCTACGATGAAGACCCGCTTGCGGGGACCGGCAGAAGCGTGGTTGTATACGGCGAATCGCACATGGACCGCTCACCCTGCGGCACCGGCACCACGGCCAAGATGACGCTGCTCCACCACCAGGGCAGACTAGGTCCAGGCCAAATCTACAAAAATACCAGTCCCCTGGGCACGGTGTTCGAAGGGCGCATCGTCAAAACCATGTCCATCGGTGAATTTGCCGCGATTGTGGGCCAGGTCCGGGGTAACGCCCAGATAACCGGTTATCATCAATTTATCGTGGATGCCAACGACCCCTTTCCGGTAGGTTTTTTGTTGTGAGGCCTCCAAACGAACACTCAATCCGGATGTTCCGGAAAGAACAAATCCCAAGTAGCTAATCGGATATAACAAAATACAATTAGCCAATCTCAAATAAATACCAAATTGCAATATCCAAATCTCAAAAAGGGAGAAAAACAACGGTCGATTTTCATTTTGATTTCTCCATTATTTATGATTGGAATGTCTTTACTTCAAGACGATCAGGTTTTTGAACCGCGATAGCGGGCGCATTCCCCGCGGCTTGCCGCGGGGAGGGTTCAATGTTTGGCTTTTTGGTTATTGTGATTTAATGCTTTTGTGTTTTCTGACATAAACAACACCTGTTTCAGGATTAGGATACCAGCATGAATCGAACATCGCCCGCTCCCGAAATCATCCTCTTTAACGCCGTCATTGCCACGCAAAATTCTCGGCAGCCGCTTGCCCAAGCCGCTGCCATTGGCCAGAGCCACGTCCTGGCCGTCGGTACCAATGATGAGATCTTGCATCTGGCGGGCCCAGGCACCGAAAAAGTTGACCTCGACGGCCGCCTGGTAGTGCCGGGATTTATCGATACGCACATCCACTTTTACGAGTGGGCGCTCAACCGTCAGGGCTTGCGTCTGGTTGATCTCACCGGCCTCGAGGATTTGTTGGAACGTGTTCGTCAGGCAGCCGTCGACCGGCCACCGGGCCAATGGATCATGGGGCAGGGATGGAACGAGACCGACTGGCGCGAACCGCGCATGCCCACCCGCGAAGCGCTGGATCGGGCAGCGCCGGGCCACCCGGTGCTGTTGTGGCGCTGCGACCTGCACCTGGCTGCAGCCAACTCCGCCGCCCTGAAACTGGCCGGTATCGATGCCGGCACCCCGGATCCGCCGGAAGGCAGGATCGAACGTGACGCCGCGGGAGAACCGACAGGGATTTTGAGGGAACTGGCCATCAATCTCATGCGTCAGGCAGTTGCGCCGCCGAATGCAGATCAGGTGATGCAGGCTTTTAAAGAAGCGACCGGCGCCCTTCACCGCCGGGGCGTCACTGGCATTCATGATGTGCGATTGATGGCGGACAAGGACGGTGCCAGTGCGATGCAGACGTTCCAAGAGCTGGATCAAGACGGTCGCCTGGCGCTTCGATCTTGGGTCACCCTGCCTGGAGACCGTCTGGACGACATCATCGGACTGGGATTGCGCACGGGGTTCGGCAGCGATCGGCTGCGGGTCGGTCATGTCAAATTTTTTTCCGACGGCGGCATGGGCGCACGCACCGCCTGGATGATCGACCCATACCTGGATGCGGCATGCGGCATGCCGCTGACGGACATGGCCGCCCTGGCCGAT
>JAGTUY010000270.1 GCA_018224455.1 Desulfosarcina sp. | reverse complement strand
GATTTTCCGCCCACCGCATTGATCAGGAGGTGCCGCAAGGTCTCCCGAATCGCCCCGTAGGTCGACGAACCGGCCGTCGCGATCGAAATGGAAAATGATATCAGGAATGGCATCCAGTGACAACGCAAAGCTGACCTGGCCGATCGGTTTTCCGATATATAAAACCGGCGCCTCACGGCTGAACGGGTTGTCGGAGGTATCCCAACTGAATTCATAATAGACGTTCCCATCGATGTCAGGGCATGTTGAAATCCGAACTGACCCACAAATCGATATTCCCCCGTTGCAGATGGATCACATTGGTGATGTTCTTATTGGTGGGAACCAGGTTTTCAAACCCCAATGCCTGCAGGTAAGGTGAAGGAAAACAACAAAAATTGCTAAAACCCGGCAGATCACACGGTTGCGCCGGGTTCCACGGCGTGATAGGAATAAATATATCGATTCGCGGCGCTGCTGTACCGGCGTTGCGCCCAAACCGGTCAACACCTGAAATACCAACTATCGAAGCCGGCACGCGCGGTCTCAATCGGTGACACGCGGACCAACTTGCATGGATGTTGAAAAGGAGGCGGCTATGAAGAAAACCTGCCTGAAGCTGATACTCGTCATGGTTCTGGTGGTCGTGTTCAGCGCACCGTCCTGCTGGGCCAAAGAAAAAGGCTACTGCTACATCGTTGGTTACTCCATGCAAGAAAAGACCGCCTACATCACCCCGGTGTTTATAGCAGAGGTCTCCGGTGCGACATACAGCGAAGAGGAATTTGTCGCTGACGTTGTCTTGATCCGCAAAATGGAGAATCAATTTCAGAACTACCTGGCTGGACAGGGCATCAACACCGTTGATTTTGTCGTCAGCGCCCGGGTGGCCTATCGGTCCCAGGCTATCGCCGGCATACGCCTGGCCGATGAAAAAAAAGATTTCACCGGCAGGGGGTATACCATAAAAGACGCCGACAAGTTTATCTTTAAGAATTGAGCCCAACCGTTTCATTTATCGCCCACAAGCCGACGGATAGAACAGGTATAATCTTGATTGCTTCAGATTACATGATACTGACCGTCATGGGAGTTGCCGTGGTGATTGCCGCCGGCTCATTCTCAATCATCGCCCGATACCTGTTCGACCGCGGCCTGGCAGACCGCAACACGCCGGCCCCGAACATCATTGACCTTTACAAAACCTATATGGCGCATACTAAGCAACAGACCGGACGGATCGGTGTCGCATTCTGGGTTCACAGTGTATCCGCGGGGATCTTCATCTCCACCGGGGTGTTCTATACGATCGGCCGGTTCATTCTGCCCCGCATTTTTTAGCTGTAATCCCTTTTCCGCAACCCTTCACAAAAAAAATCAATGGAGATCAGCATGGCCACTCCCATCACACCGATTGAATATAAACTCACCATCGAGCCTGACCTTGACCGCTTTACCTTTACCGGGCGAATGATTCTTTCCGCCGACGCCGACAAGCCCACCGGCAACCTCGTTCTCCATTGTGCGGAACTGGCCATCTGGCAATGCCACATTCAACCGGATGGAGCCGATGAAAGGCGCATCGAACCTCCGTTTACGCTGGATCCGGCCAAGACCAGCCTGACCATCCATCTGCCCGACGCCCTTTCCGGTCCGTTTCATTTGACCATCGACTACACCGGTAAAATCAACGACCGCATGGCTGGTTTCTACCGCAGCCGGATCAAAACCGACAAGCGCCCGCAATATATCGCCGTGACCCAGTTTCAGGAAAGCGATGCCCGGCGCGCTTTTCCCTGCCTGGACCATCCCGCGCAGAAAGCGGTATTTAAAGTTGAGATGGTCATCGACAGAAACCTGACCGCCATTTCCAACACCGACGTCCAAACGATCACGGAACTGGAAGACGGGAGGCGGCGGGTCGCTTTCCACCCGACGCCCAAAATGTCCACCTACCTGTTATTTTTCGGTGTGGGTCCCTTTGAAATCCATGAAGATGCCGACGACCGCCGGGTGCGTGCCGTCTGCCTGCCGGGGATGGGAGATCAGACCGCCTTCGGACGGGAATTTGGCCGCAAGGCACTGGCTTACGGTGAAGATTACTATGCCATCGACTATCCGTTGACCAAACTGGATCTGATTGCCGTGCCGGATTTCGCCTTCGGGGCCATGGAAAACTGGGGGGCGATCACTTTCCGCGAGAACCTGCTGTTAAATATACCCGGCGTGACATCGCGGGAAGCGTTGGCACGCATCTGCGAAGTCATTGCCCACGAAATCGCCCATCAATGGTTCGGCAATCTGGTAACGCCCGAGGATTGGAAGTACCTCTGGCTCAACGAAAGTTTTGCCACCTACTTCGGTTACGGCATGGTGGACCACCACTATCCTGAATGGGAGATCTGGGATCAGTTTGTCAGGAGCCAGACCGAGACGGCAATGGCCCGTGACGCAATGAACGAAACCTTTGCCATCGAAATGCCGGGCGGCGCCCAGGTGGCCATCACCACCAGCACGGCGCCCATTATCTACAGCAAAGGGGGCAGTATTTTACGACAGCTGGAGGCCTGGATCGGGCCCGATCATTTTAAAGCCGGCCTCCGGCGCTATCTGACGGACTTCGCCTATGGCAGCGCCGCCAGCCAGCATTTGTGGGAATCGCTGTCGGCCGCATCCGGCATGCCGGTGGCCGAACTCATGCGCAGTTGGATCACCCAGCCGGGCTTTCCCGTGGTTACCGTCCAACGCAACAACCACACGCTCAGCTTGCGCCAGCGGCGTTTTACCTATCTGCCCAACGATGCGGCACAGACATGGTTAGTGCCGGTATCGATTACCGCCTACACCGCCAACGGCACGGCAGACACCCAAACGATCCTGCTCAAAAAAAAACAGACCGACGTCACCCTGCCGCCGGACACCACCGCTTACCAGGTCAACCCCGGTCAGACCGGATTTTACCACGCCCGCTACAACGACGCCGAAAATCTGACCCGGTTGGGCGATATGGTCGCCGGTCGACAATTGCCGCCCATGGATCGCTGGGGCCTGCAGAACGATCTGTTTGCGCTGGTCAAAGCCGGGCTCGTTCCCATGGCGACATTTCTGGACATGGCCGACAACTTTCACGGTGAACAGGCCTACCTGCCACTTTCCAGTCTGGACAGTCATCTGTACGAAGCCGTGTTGGTGCTCCGCGGCGAGATCCGGACCCGGACGACCCAGACGGCAGTGACCTTGATGAACGCGGCCCTGGACGCCATCGGCGGCCTGCCTGATCCGGAGGAATCGCAGACCACGGCCATGCTGCGCGATCAGCTCTTTGTCCACGGCGCTTTGATCGGCAACTTACAGGCGCTCAATTTTCTGACCGATCAGTTTAATGCATTTTTAAGCGGTTCCCCCATCGCCCCCGACATTTTCAGGGGTGTGATAACCGCCGGAGCCGTTGCGGGCGGGCGGACGGCCCTGGAAGCCATGATTCGCCGTTTCGAGGGGAGCGGGGTCGAGCATGAACGCATGACCCTTGCCGGCGCTTTGGGCTGTTTCGACCCATGGCCGTTGCTTGAGGAAGCGTTGGCTTTCACATTGGAAAAGGTGCCCGATCGAATTCGCTTCATGCCCCTGGTGGCGGCCGCCGGCAATCCGGCAGCAGCGGATCGCCTGTGGCCCTGGTTTGTCGACAATTTGCCGCGCATTGAACGGATGCACCCCCTTTTGTTCGAACGGGTGGTGGCCGCCTTCGTACCCGGTCCCGGCCTGCAGGACCCGGATCGCACGGAAGCCTTCTGTTTGAAATTGAGACAGAAACAGCCCCGATTGGCAGACGTGATCGCGCTTTCGCTGGAGCGTCTGGCAGTCAATGCCGCTTTTCGTTTGCGCGAAAAATAGATCGGTTAGGGTCGCGGAAAGAAATAATTCCACAATATGGCGCCGGATTTTGGTTCGGCACCCAGGCACATCCGTCGGCGCATATCGGGATATGTGGCGGCGGATGTAACGCCGGTGACGGG
>JAGTUY010000269.1 GCA_018224455.1 Desulfosarcina sp. | reverse complement strand
CAACGGTCTCGGCAACGCTGCGGGTCAATTCCTGAGAGAAGTCGAGAAACTGCTGGTGGGCGCTGGCCGTGGTTGCCATGTTCCGGCCCATCGCCTCAAGCAATTGCGCCCACGGGGCATCGAAAGACGAAGCGTTTCCAGCAGGGGCCGGCGACCCCTCCGTGGCTTGCCGCGCCGCGGTTTTAAAATCACCGGGCGCCTTGGGTTCGATCGGGGCCGACGGCAGCGATTCGGACGGGTTCTGCCTTGCCAACGGCTCGGGCAGCGCAGGGGAGATGATCGGACCGCCCACGGTGACCGTCACGATCTTTCGGGCACCGACCGACGCCGATGCAGGGGTGGATTGAAATCCCTCATACCATGCGCTCAGATTCACGGGCACCCGCTCGGCGATCAGTCGGGCCAGGCATCGCAAGAGCGAGGTGATTTCGTCTTGGCTGCCAGGGTTGGCCGCCACGGCTAAATGGGGTTGATCGGTTAAAATCTGATCGATCATGCGGGTGCACGACGCCCGTGGACCGGCCTCGATGAACACCCTGACCCCATCGGCGGTTGCACGCTTAATCGTCTGGGTGAAGTCAAAACCATCAACCGCCTGTTTTACAATGGAATCAGCAGCTCTTTCGGAAGTGATTTCGTAGGGGGCGGCCCAGCTGCAGCTGTAGACATCAAGCCCTGGTTTGACGGTGGTCGGAAAAACATGCAGCCGCCGGTAGGCGTCGGCCACCGGGCCGGCCGCATCGCAGTGAACGGTGACCACACCGTCAAGGTACACGGCCTGGCAGCCCATGACGGCGATGGCCTGTTCCACCGCCCGTTCCAATCCGCCGATGACGCATTCATGGGACGAATTGACAATGAGCAGCCGCGCCCGGGGAATGTCCGCCAGGGTTTGCCGCACCGATTTTGCCGGCCGGTTGACCACCGCCACCCGCCATGCCACGGCCTCGTTCGCCGGAATCCGCCATGCCTGACGAAGTGCCAGGCATGGTCCGGCCAGCTGGGTGGTGAACAGGTCGGTCGTCTGCATGCGCGCCAGCATGTCACCCCGGTCCGACCACACACCCTGGGCGAACAGGGCGGACGATTCACCCAGGCTGTAGCCGATGACCGCATCCGCATGAACCGAAAAGCGGTCGAGGACGCGGGTCATGAGGTCGCCGAAAACCACCTGACCGAAAATCATGTTCAGGGGGTCAGCCCTGAGTCGGGAGATGGCTTCCGCCTCCCATCCGGGTTGCCACGAGCGTCGCCAGGGCATCAGGTTCCAGGGCCGGAATTGGGTCTTCAATTGTGCGGTTTCACGGTCCATCCCGTTGACGATGCCGGGAAACCGCAGGGCCAGATCACGTCCCATGCCCAGGTAATGGTTGCCCGAGCCCGGGTAGACCAGGGCAACCCGGGCATCGGCCCCGATGGGACGACCGCGGAAAAACACCTGTCGGGAATGCGGATCCGATTCACCGGAGGCAACGGCCTGGCGGGCGTCGTTGAGTGCCGCATCTAAATTATCGCCCGCTTTCAGGATCAGGGCGACAGCCAGGCGATAATCGGACCGCGGCGGGTGTGATCGCATCCACCTTCCGGCGGCTGCCTCCATCGGCTCCGTAGCGGGGGTGTGTGCTAAGAAACCCTTCAGTCCCGCAAGGCCTTCTATCAGTTGCGGCGGTGCGTTTCCGCTGACCACGAAGAGGCCGGCGCGGGTGTCGATGGCTGGCGTTGGTCCGGCATGTTCGACCGTAGATGCGCTGGTTTCATCCTCCTGCATCAGCACATGGCTGCAATTGCCGTCCAAGGTGATTGATGCGCAGCAGGCGGTTCGGGGACCGCGTTCCCGATCCCGATACCACGGCTGTGTCCGATCCGGCATGTGAAAGGCACCCGCCCTTTCGGCCAGGCCGTCCAATGTTTCGGCCTGCGTAAATCCGGTAAGGGGTGGCAAAAGGCGATGATGAAGGCACAATGCTGTTTTAGCCAGGGAGGCCAGGCCGTCAGCAGCGCCCGTATACCCGGCAATGGGTTTGGTAGAGCCAAGCGCGATGGCCGCCGACGGGTCGGTCCGGTCAGGCTCGGGAAAAAAACCGGCAAGGGCGGCGATTTCCATGCGGTCCTGATCCGGCGCCCCGGCGCCGTGGGCTTCTACGTATGACACCGAAGCGACCGGAACATCGGTCCGGCTGAAGCACTTGGACAGTGAGCGGCCGTAGGTCGATTGGCTGACACGGCCCGTTGCCGGATCGTCGCCGCCGGCGCTGCCGATGCCTCGAATGACGGCATAAACGCGGTCGCCGTCGATGCGGGCCTGAGCCAGTGGCTTGAGCACCATTGCCACCGCACCGTCGCCGGGAAGCGTCCCATCGGCTGCGGCATCGAAGGGCCGGATCGCGTTGCTCGGCGAAAGGGGCAGGAGGTGGTTCATGCGAATCACGCTGCGCCCTTCAGCGGCCAGGTCCACCGCTCCAACGAGCATGGCGTCGACGGCCTTTTGCTGC
The DNA here is from genome assembly GCA_018224455.1 of Desulfosarcina sp. Taxonomy (GTDB): domain Bacteria; phylum Desulfobacterota; class Desulfobacteria; order Desulfobacterales; family Desulfosarcinaceae; genus Desulfosarcina. Next base: position 3,236 of record JAGTUY010000269.1, on the reverse strand, counting down.
AGCAGGTCGACGGCAGCCTGCAGCGCTTTGATTCCTGAGGCGGCATCGGCCGAAACCACGAAACTGGGGCCGCCGAAGCGAAATTCCCGGGCCATGCGGCTGGCGACGATACCTCCCAAGGCCCCCATGACCCGGGGCGGGGTTAAGGGCGGGCCACACGAGTCCCGCAGGATTTCCATCCATTGGTTCATGGTCCGGTCGTCCAGGTTCAGGCCGTGCACCGCGTTCCAGCGTTTGACCGCCGTGAAAAGCTGCCAGCGCAGATGAAAGTTGGTCGCCTCGAAATCGAACGCGATGCCGAATATCACCCCCATGCGCTCGCGGAGGGACCGCAGGTGCAAACCGGCATCGGTCAGGGCGCCGGCACCCACTTTGAGGGCCAGCAACTGCTGGGGCAGGATGTCGTCGATTTCGTTGGGCGGGATCTGGAACTCGTCGATACCCACCTCAAGGCTGCCGATATAGGCCCCTTTCGGGTCGAGGCCGCCCAGGGAGCCGGTGAACGCCGCGTCGGCACCTTTCCAGCGGCCGGGGGGCCGATCAACGATGGCGCTTTGACCTTGAAACACGGCCTTTGCAAAAGATTTCAAATGGGTCAGCGATCCCAATGTCACATCCATGCCCACGATGGCTATCGGGGCAGGGGCGTCGAGATCGGGCTTGTTGTGGACGGACAGCCGTTGGCGGCCATCGGTTCGATCCGCTGATGAATGCGTCGGCCATTCTTCAAACAGGATATGGGCGTTGATGCCGCCGAATCCGAAGGCGCTGACGGCTGCCCGCCTGGGCGTCTTTACCGTCCGCGCATGCCAGGGCATTGCCTTGGTTTGCACCCTGAATGGACTGCCCCTTAACAGGCTGTTTTCCGGGGGCTGCTCAAAATTGATCGAAGTCGGCAGGGTCTGGTGCTTGATGGCCAGCAGGGTTTTGATCATGCCGGCCGCGCCGGCGGCGGTCAGCAGGTGGCCGATCATGGATTTTACCGAACCGATGGCGCAAGTGCCCGCGTCTGAAGATGCGGCTTTCCAGAGTTGCACCAGGCTTTGGACTTCCGCAGCGTCGCCGGCACGGGTGCCGGTGCCGTGGCATTCGATGTGATCCACGTCAGATGGCTGCCAGCCGGCCGACCGGTAGGCCTGTTCCATGGCGCGAACCTGGCCGCGGCTCTCCGGGGCCAGCAGGTTGCCGCGCATATCGTTGGACAGCCCCACACCGTGAATCACGCCGTGGATGGTATCGCCGTGTTCGATGGCATCCGCCAGACGTTTCAACACCAGAATACCCACGCCTTCGCCCACCACCAGGCCGTCTGCCTGCCTGTCAAAGGGAGCGCAACGGCCCGAAATCGAAAGGGCCTGGAGCTGGCTGAAACCGGTCTGGGTGTAGAGGCATTCGGGTCGCGAGACCCCGCCGGTGACGACCATGTCCGCACGGTCCGCCGCCAGTGCATGGCAGGCGAGCTTAACCGCATAGATAGAGGAAGCGCAGGCGGCGTCAAGGGTAAAACAGTCCCCGCCAAATCCCATTGCCGCAGCCAGAAGCGCAGCAGGCAAACCGTCCACCCGGCTGGCCAGGGCGTCGACGCGGGTCAGGCAAGTCGAAGAAGCCGAGGCATGGGGAAACAGGCGGCTTTCAATAGCCCGTCCCAAAATTTTGCGGGAAAAGCGGGAGGCGCTGTCCGTGGGCAGGGCAATGGCCGCCAGAATGGTGTCGATGCGGCGGTGGTCTACCGCAGCGGTGACACAATTTTGTACCGCCCGTTTTCCCGCAGTCAGGGTTAGCTGGTGGAGTGGGTCCAGCCCCCGGGTCAGATCCGGATCCAGCGAGAAGAAGCTTGGATCGAAGGTGAAATCATTGATTAAACAGGCGTGGCGGGAGTAGGGACGGTCGGGTACCCGGGCGTTGCCGAGCCGATCCTGAGATGGGACGATCCAACGGCCTTCCGGAACCGGTGCGGACTGATCGATACCGTTGACGATGTTCTGCCAGAACCGATCCAGGTTCGGGGCGCCGGGAAAGATGCCGTCCATCCCGACGACGGCGATAAGGGGGTGTCTATCCATATCAGGAAAAATTAGGATTTATTTCAATGGTTCCGAGGTTGACCCCGAAAGACAGCAACATTGATGGTATTGTTTTCAGTCGGTTGTAAAAGCATAGTCACATACCCGCTTCATGGATATAACGCAAGATCAATAGACAATCAATCAACTGAACCGGGTCAGCGAATCAGCACCGGTCAATGTCACCCATACAGATGCGGCCGATGATCACCTTTGATCACCTGCTTCTCCGGTTCGGGATTTGCTTTGACAGCGGCACCGGTGGCCGCTATTGTATAATTAAAAGGAGGTGAATCATGAAAATCCACATTAAACGGATCCTCTGCGCCACAGACCTTTCCGATTTTTCCAATTCAGCCGTCATTCAGGCCATCGGCATGGCCAAGGAGTTCGGATCAACCCTGTTTATTTGTCATGTGATCGATCTTCCTCTGGTTACCATGCACGGGGCGGCTTTTGTTTACCCGGAGGATCAGATCGAGGAGATGAAGACCGGAGCCACGGATCAGATAAAAGGCTTGGTGAAGGACAGCGCGCTGAATTGGGAAGCCGTGGTGGAAACCGGACCCGTCTCCAGCACGCTGTGCCGTCTGGCCGCGGAAAAACAAGCCGACCTGGCCATCGTATCCACCCATGGTCGCACAGGGCTTAAGCGGCTGTTCCTCGGTTCGGTCACCGAGAGGCTGTTGCGAACCATCGCCTGTCCGCTTCTGGTCGTTACGCCGCCTGAAAAAGCGGGCCGCCTGGAAAAGCAATTCAAAGGATTCGGTTTCAAACAGATCATGGTGGGATGCGATTTTTCAGCCGACTCGGGCAGAGCGGTGGAATACGGGTTCAGCCTGGCCCAGGAGTTCCAAGCCGTGATCCATCTGGTGCATGTGGTGGAGCCTTTTGTCTACCGTGACGCCATGCTGCCGGAAACCGTAAAAACAGAGGCGATCACCGAGGTGACCACGGGTTGCCGACAGCGCCTGGAGGACCTGGTACCGGCAGACGCCCACAACTGGTGCAACGTCGAGATCGCCTGCGAGGCCGGCAAGCCTTTTCAAGCGCTGAAAAAATATGCCGGGATTCATCAGGTTGACCTCATCGTGCTTGGTGTAAGGGGCCATTCACTGGTGGAAACGATGCTTTTGGGTTCGACCACCGACCGGTTGATTCGTGGGGTGGCCT
>JAGTUY010000268.1 GCA_018224455.1 Desulfosarcina sp. | reverse complement strand
CCCGAGGCGTTCGACCAGCCCGCTGTAGTAGCGCTGGGGGATATCATGGGCCGCATTGGCGTCTCTCAAAACATTCAGTTTCATGATCAGGAAGTTGATTTTTTTTAGGGTACGATACTGTTGCGCCGTGTCGGTCATTCCGGCCAGCAGGTCTTCGGTTGTGCGGATCTCTTTGAGCAACTGCACCTCCGGCGGCAGGCAATCGGCATTTTTCAGGACCTTGTGCGCCATGCGCAGGTCCTCGGGAATATGCCGATCATCTTCCAGATGAAGGGGTTGGCCGCTGCCGGGAAGATCCTCGAAAGCACCTTCGTCCTGGGCTTTTTTTATTCTTGATTCGATGAGTTTTTCGAAGCCGGGAAACATCCGATCGATTCCACATGGCGCCGGGGCCAAGTTTACCATCCGTTAATGATATAGGTGGAATTGACTATATTATATTGGAACGTTTGATTTCAAGGACTAATCTGCCCGGAGGTGGGTTCAAGGACGTGGCACCTGCCCGGTCAGGCTTTCCACGTACTGACGCGCTTTTTCTACCGCAGCGTTTAAGGTATCCGGATCCAAGGTCACCAGGGACCGGCTGCTTTCATCCAGTTCCTGGCAGAAGGCTGTGCGGGCAATGCCAACGCCTGCCTGGATGGTAAAATAGTCCGCCAGGTGCACGATATGGGACAATTGATGGTCGCCTGCGGACGAGGGCTGGTGGTGGTGTCGAATGCCAAAGGATATGGATCGCGGCAGGTTCCAGTTTTCACAGAGAATGGCGGCAATGACGGCGTGATCGAATCCTAAGATGTCGCGCTCCGCATCCTGAAGGGTTTTTTTCGGGTGGGTGGCGGTGTAGTTGTCGAACAAAACCTTCCGCTCGCGAACGTAAGGGTCCAGGATGATTTTCCCCATATCGTGAAGCAGTCCCGCCATGTAGGCAATGTCAGGAGAATCAGAACCAACCGCGGCGGCGATTTCACTGGACGCGCAGGCCACCGCGATAGAGTGGCACCACATATCACCGGCTTTGAGTCCGTATCCATCCATGGACGTTGCCAATACCCCGCCGGCGCTGATGGCCGTGATCAGCTCAGCCAGCCGCCGAGTCCCGAACAGGGCCGAGGCGTGCTGAATGGTGGCGACCTTTCCCCGAAACCCGTAATAGGCGGAATTGGCCACCCTGAGAATGCCGGTGACCATCGCGGAGTCAATTTCGATGATTTTGGCCAGTTGGGCGGGACTGGTGGCCGGGTTTTTAATCATCTGCTGGGCCTTGATCATCACCTCCGGCATGGCTGGCAGCGCTTCGGTATTGGAGATGATCTTACGGATCAGCTCCCGGCCGGAGACAAACAGCGGCTCAGGCGAATCGGTAATCGACAAACCGGTGTGCCTTCCCACGGATTTCAAAGCTTCCGGAGAACCTGCATTCAGGGCGGCATTGAGCCGGGACATTTCTTTATTCGCCGCGTCCAGCCGAGCCACCATCTTCTCGATGATCTTGTCCTTGAACTTCTCGCGGATTTCCGAGGGGAGCTGTTCGAACACCACCCGGTCCAGCTTCAATGCAATCACCGATTCTCTGGCGACGACACTGGCAGTTCGCCGGGTGTCGGTTAAAAAGGCCATCTCACCGAAGATATCGCCGGCCTTTAGAACAGCCAAAATAGTACCGCCGGCACCTTCCGTGATGACCACCGTCCCGGTGAGAATGATAAACAGGCTCTGGTCGCTGTGGCCCTGGCGGATGAGCATCTCTTTGGGATTGTATACCCTGAAGTGAGCATCGTCCGACACCATCTGCCGCTTCTCTTGCGCAGTGAACGAATTAAAAAAACCAAGCCGATTGATAATCGGCAATATCTCTACAGGCGTGCTCACCATAGTTTCCTTTGCCCCGGAGGGCAATCGGATGTCGCCGCTTTTATTCATTCACCACAACTGCATTCATCTCGTCGCCGGCGGATTCATCCGATCCCGTCCGTATGATCGTATTATCGGCCGGTTACCGGATTTCATAAATCCAGCCGGAAAAGCCGGTTACAGCAGCTGATAGTCAGTCTTGGCGATGATGGTCATCAACGCCAAATAATACGAAAGGTCAGGATAAGGGTTCCACCACGCGCCCCACCATCTACGTTGCATATGATGCGAAAGGGGAAGACCGCTTGATCAGATACAAGAAATGTGTCATTGAACATCATCCTTGTGGATTGAGCGTCATGAAGACCGGTCAACAGCAGGGTCAACAGGAGGAGGATATGGATCCGGTTTTGGGAAAAAGAAAGAAAAGCCGATTTGCCGTCCAGGATCTGACCATATCCATTAACGGGAAAACCTATCGCATCTTCAATATCAACGAATTCGGCGTGGGTTTTTTAATCGACTCGCCGGAAGAAATTGAAATCGGCACCGAAATCAAACCGATGGTCGTCAACGGAAACATACCGGTGCGGGTCGCCGGTATCCCCCGGCACATCTCCCAATTCCGCCCGACCGCCAATCGCCTTTTTTTCAAATCGGGATGGGTCTGCGGAGCGGAATTCACCCTCCGGCATTTTAGTGGCGGAGAGAAACTGCTCCGGGAATTCATCGCCGAAAATATCGACAACGATGCCGACGAGACCGAAAAGTAGTCCGGCTCATGCCCGGTTCACAGCAAACGACGGGGCGATGGGGTTATTAAAATTTCTTGGAAGGCGATCCGCCCGCAGACTTGTGCCACATGGCCAAGATCTTGATCCGATCCAGTAGCTGAACCTTTCCGTCCACGACATTTACCAGGGCCGCCTCTGGACCCAATCTGTCGATTTTGTCGGCAATCATTCTCCTGACCGTATGGTAGACATGGCTTCCCGGTCTTAAGAGGCCATCCTCATTTAGCAGCAGCATGATCTTCGCCATGGCTTGGAATTTATTCATCCGGTTTCCTCGCTAGGATGTGGCTAGGGTTCAATGCCGTTCCATCACTATTCACAGGCGATGTCAATTCATGTTTGGTTCGGCTGGTATAGGCGATGGGTGGCAGGCCAGGCCAAGCGAAGGGCAGATCCAACCGTTGACGCATTCACTGTTCCATAGAAGCCAGAAAAAAATGGGTAATCGTTGCTTATAAAGGGTGCTGAATGTACGGTATATGGAGATATCGATGAAATAACCAAGCTGGTGGACCTCTGAACGAAGGGACCCGTGATCGTGGATATCGGATTGATCCTGCTCAAAGTGCTGGCGCTGTTCATGGCTCTGACCTTTCACGAGTTTGCCCATGGCTGGGTGGCCAGGCGGCTGGGCGACCATACCGCCGAGTCCCAGGGGCGCTTGACCCTGAACCCAAAAGATCACATCGACCCCTTCGGCACCGTTCTGCTGCCGGCCATGCTGATCCTGATGAAGTCGCCCGTGGTCTTCGGCTGGGCCAAGCCGGTGCCTATCGATCCCCGCAACTTCAAGGATCCCAGACGCGGCATGATGTGGTCGGCGTTAGGCGGTCCGATGATCAACCTCTTTCTTGCCGCTGCCCTGGCCGTCATCTTCAAAGCCATGCTCATGGCCGGGTTCCACGTGCGGGGGCTGCTGCTGTTTCTGATTATTGCCATCCAGCTCAATGTCTTTCTGGCGATCTTCAACCTGATCCCCATTCCGCCGCTGGACGGCGGCCGAGTGTTGGTGGGGCTCCTGCCGCACAGGCAGGCCGTGGCCTACAGCCGGATCGAGCCCTACGGGTTCATGATCGTGATCGCCCTGATGTACTTTAATATACTGGACCGGTTTGTCTTCTACCCCATCCAGATGATCCTCCGCTTTTTGGGAATCGGCTGACAAATCATCTTGAAATCGCGTCGTAAACCGTCGGTGGTCATGAATCCGCGATGGCGGACGTCAACGGTTAGGTATGCAAGTCGCGCAGGATCGATCTTTCAGACATCGTCAATCGTGCTGGTGCCGCCTGCAATGCCTCTCAAGGCCTCATTGAGCAACGTGTACAGAGTGAGAATGAGCATCTTGTCTGTTTAATTCGCCCCTGCCCTCAACCCTTGCCTGCACCTTTAAAAACGAGAGGGTCGATACCGCATGCCTGCCACCCAACAATTGAAAAGGGAAATCGGTCTATTTACGGCCATTGCCATCGTCGTGGCCAACATGGTGGGCACGGGTATTTTCACGACATCCGGCTTCGTTCTCCAGGAGGTCGGCAGTCCGTCGGCGCTGTTGCTTGGCTGGGTCGTGGGGGGTGCCTTCGCCCTTTGCGGCGCACTGTGCTACGGTGAGCTGGGGGCGCGCTATCCGCGTGCGGGCGGGGAATACGTCTATCTGCGCGAAGCTTTCGGGAAACCCGTGGCCTTCCTCTCAGGCTGGATATCGCTCATCGTCGGCTTTTCGGCACCCATCGCAGCCGCGGCCATCGCCTTTTCCATCTACCTGCTCAAAGCCCTTGGCGCCACCGCCGACACCCATCGTGCTTTTTCAATATTCGGTGTACCGGTATTCTCATTCTCGCTGCCGGTGATGCTGGCCATCGCTGTTGTACTGCTGCTATCGATTCTGCACGTCCACAGCCTGCGTGTCGGCAGTCGGGTTCAAAACCTGCTGACCCTTTTCAAGATCAGCCTGGTGGTCGGATTCATCGTCACCGGCCTCTTCTCTTCGGGCGGTTCAACCGCCCATTTCACCGGAGGCTTTTCAATCGGTGTCCTGCTGGACGGAAATTTTGCCGTGGCACTGATCTATATCAGCTTCGCCTACAGCGGCTGGAACGCTGCCGCCTATTTAGGCGGTGAAATCAAGCGCCCGCGTCGCACGATCCCCATGGCGATGCTGGTGGGCACGTCGATCGTCACCGCGCTCTACCTGCTGCTCAACCTGGTATATGTTTACGCACTGCCGCCGGATGACATGCGCGGGGTGATGGAAGTAGCCGCCGCAGCAGGTGCACGGCTGTTCGGCCCCGGCATCGGCCGCTGGCTGAACGGGGCCATTTCCTTAGGGCTCCTTTCCGTGATCAGTGCCATGATCCTTGCCGGACCGCGCGTCTACTTCGCCATGTCCCGCGACGGCATCTTTTTTTCCCTTTTCGGAAGCGTCGATGCAACACGGCATACACCTGCCCATGCGATCGGGTTGCAGGCGGCCATCGCCATCGCCATGATTGTCTCCGCGTCCTACGATAAACTGCTCGTCTACATCGGCTTTACCCTGTCCCTGTTTGCCATGCTGACCGTCATCGGTTTGATGCGCGTGCGTCTCAAGGACCCGGTCAAAGGTCCGGCATACCGGACATGGGGATACCCGCTGACACCGCTGATTTTCATCCTGGGCAATCTGTGGATCATTTACTTTTCCGTCAAGAGCCGACCGGCGCCGGTCGTTTGGGGGTTCGTCACCATCGCCGCCGGACTGGGCATGTATGTCTATTTCTATCGCACCCGGTCCGACACCCGAAAGAAGAGAGTAAGAAAACCACCGACCGTTTAGACGCTGCTTTCGCCTCGGGGCTAAGTTGGGTTGCAAGCATCCAATTCAAATTGACCGACGCCATCGTCGCCGATGCCCCCGGCACCGGCATCACCGATCGCGTCGTGGTGGTCGATATCGATGAGCCATCCCTGGAAGCGTGGGGCCAGTGGCCATGGCCCCGTTCCCGGCTGGCCAGGCTGTTGGATGGAATTGCCGGTATGGGAGCCCGCGCCATCGCCCTGGACTTCATTATGGCTGAACCGGACCGGACTTCCCTGAAAACCCTGCATGAGGCGCTCAAACGCGAACTCGGCTTGCTCCAGGATGACGAAAATGCACCGCCCACGCTGCCGGACAACGATGCCGTCCTGGCAGCCATATATCGGCCGACCGAATCCTTACCGGTCAGGTCGACGGATCGGAAATCAAAGACCGGGTGGTATTTGTGGGCCTGGGTGCGTCCGGTCTGGCGTCGGTATACCCGACACCAGCCGATGGCCTGTTCACGGCCGTCTCGGGAAACCCATTCTCGATCTGGTCATCCCCGAAGACAGGCATCTGGCCATCTATCGGATCAATGAACGGCGCACGGGTGACCGCGCCACCACCGATCTTGAGGTCCGACTGAAGCTCTCCCCGGCGGACGGCGGAGAAGCATGCCAAGAAAGGGTTTTTAATATATTAGTAGTAGACGACATACCGGAACAGCTAGAGATTGCGGTCAGGATGCTGAACAGACTCGGCTACCAGGTCGCAGCTGCATCGGGTGGCGAGGAAGCCGTGGTCCGCATGCATGCAAACAAGGTCGATCTCCTGGTGCTCGATATGGTCATGCCCCCTGGAATCGACGGCCTGGAGACCTACCGGAGAATTCTCGACGTCCATCCCGGTCAAAAAGCCATCATTGCCAGCGGCTATGCCCCTTCCGACCGCGTCAAGGCCATGCAGGAAATGGGCGCCGGCGTGCATATCCGCAAGCCATACACCATGCAGAAAATCGGCCTGGCCGTCCGCCGTGAACTGGACCGGAAATGATGCTGCGGGCAGCCTTGTAGAAGTTGCCGGATATTTATCAGGTCAGGGCTTCAAATCGACTGGGTTCTTGGAATATTCATTGGGATGATGTATATCACGAGCAATTGATCATTGATTCCCAGTACGCCAACTGCCGAGTAACCCCCGCAAGAATCAAAACCGGCACACTGTTACTGTGGAAGAACTTCCCGGCCTGAGTGCGGGAATGTTCACGCACGATAACCCGCCAACCCTGCAGAGAAGGCGCCATGAGATTCAATACCATCAGTCTGATTGTCTGCTTGTCCTTTTATTTATTCGCATGCAGCGAGAAACAAGCAACCCAGGCGACGCCCCCGCCCCCTCCTGACGTCTCCGTCGTCGAAACCCAGGCCCAGGATGTTCCCTTGTTCCTGGAATTTGTGGGGCAGACTGGCGGGTTAAAGGACATCGCCATCCGCGCCCGCGTGGAAGGGTTTCTGGAAGGGCTTCATTTCCAGGAAGGGGGTGAGGTTAAAAAAGGCGACCTGCTTTACATCTTGGAGAGTCAACCGTTCGAAGAGAAGGTTGCCGCCAGGATGAGCGCCGTTGCCGAAGTGGAAACCATGCTGGCAAAAGCCAAAGGGGATCTGGACCGGATTAAACCCCTGGCCGAAATCAATGCAGTCAGCAAGAGCGACCTGGATGAAGCCATGGCCGCCTATGAGGCCACGCAGTCTTCACTGGAAGCCGCCAAAGCCACCCTGCGGGCAGCCAAGATTGAACTCAGTTACACCAAGATCTATTCGCCCATCGACGGCATCATCGGCAAGACCCAGGCCAAGGTGGGCGATTTCGTGGGTCGGGACCCCAACCCGATTATCCTCAATACCGTCTCCCAGGTAGATACCATCCTGGTGACCTTTTACATTACCGAAACCCAGTATCTGGAACTGGCCCGCCATATCGCCGGTGCCGATCCGGAGAAAACTGATGACCGGAAGACCAGCCTGGAACTGATCCTGGTCGACGGATCCGTCTACAAACACAAGGGTCAACCCGATTTCGTGGACCGGGAGGTAGATACCACCACCGGCGCCATGCTCGTCCAGGCCTCCTTTCCCAACCCTGAAAAATTGCTCCGTCCGGGCCAGTTCGTCCGGGTCAGGATCGAAGGCCGGGTAGTCAAGGACGGCATCCTGATCCCCCAGCGCTGCGTCATGGAACTGCAAGGCCTGCACAATGTCTTTGTGGTGAATGCGAGCAACAAAGCTGAGATCCGGGAAGTCACAGTCGGCCCCAAAGTCGGTTCTAACTGGCTAATCACCAAGGGGCTCAAGCCGGGGGAACGGGTCGTTTACGAAGGCCTCCAGAAGGTCAAAGATGGAATCGAAGTCAAACCAACCATGGCAGATCTCAACCCCAAAGATGCATAACACTCTTTCAACACAAGCATTCTGAAGCCCTCCGGCTTTAGAATCCATAGGGTTAACTCAACCGACCAGAAAAAAAAGTGATCGAACATGGGTGATTTTTTTGTCAGGCGGCCCATCGTGGCCATGGTGATTGCCATTTTTATGATTATTATCGGCGTGGTTTCTCTCGGCGGCCTGCCCACCGAGCAGTATCCCAACATCACGCCGCCCATCGTCGAGGTGCGTGCCGCCTATACCGGGGCCAATGCGGTCAGCGTGGAGCAGTCCGTGGCCACACCGCTGGAGCAGCAGATCAACGGTGTGGACAACATGATCTACATGAAGTCCATCAACGCCAACGACGGCACCATGACCATCCAGGTCTCCTTTGATGTCGGCACCGATCCGGACATGAACACGGTCTTCACCCAGAACCGGGTGGCCGCAGCCACGGCCAAGCTGCCCGAAGAGGTCAAGCGCCTGGGGGTGACCACCGAAAAATCCATGCCCAACATTCTCATGTTGATCTCGCTGACAGCGGACGATCCCCGCTTCGATCAGCAGTTTCTGGGGAACTACTCGCTGATCAACATCAAGGACATCCTGGCCCGCATCAAGGGCATCGGCCGGGTGAGCGTGCTCGGTGCCAGCGATTACTCCATGCGCATCTGGATCAAACCCGACCGCCTGGCCCATCTGGGCATTTCCGTTCCCGAGATTGTTGACGCCATCCGGGCCCAGAGCGTGGTGGTCCCGGGCGGTAAGTTCGGCGCAGAACCGGCACCCCCAGGTACCGAGTTCACCTATACCGTGCGCCTGCCCGACCGCCTGCAGAATGCCGAAGAATTCGGTGAAATCGTCGTCAGGACGGCCGCGAACGGCTCCCAGGTTAAGCTCAAGCACATCGCCCGGGTGGAACTGGGGGTGGAAACCTATAACGCCTTTACCCGCATGAACGGCAAATCCTGCGCCATGATCGCCCTGTATCAGGCACCCGGCTCCAACGCCGTGGCCCTGGCCGAAACGGTGAAGACCACCATGGCCGAGCTGTCGCGTTCCTTCCCCAAAAGCATGCGCTATGACATCTCCCTGGACACCACGACCGCCATCACCGCCGGCATCGATGAAATCATCGAGACCCTGTTTATCGCCCTGGCACTGGTTATTCTGGTGGTCTTTATCTTCATCCAGGACTGGCGGGCGACACTGATCCCCACCATCGCCATTCCGGTTTCCCTGCTGGCCACCTTCATGGCCTTCCCCCTGATCGGATTCACCATCAATGTCCTCTCCCTGCTGGGCCTGGTGCTGGCCATCGGTATCGTCGTGGACGACGCCATCGTGGTTGTGGAGGCGGTCCAGGTCAAAATCGAAGAGGGATTGACGCCTAAAGAGGCCACCAAGGCCGCCATGCAAGAGGTGACCGCGCCGGTCATCGCCACCACCCTGGTGATGGTGGCGATCTTCATCCCGGTGGCCGTCATGGGCGGCATCACCGGCCGGCTCTACCAGCAGTTTGCTATCACCGTGGCCGTTTCGGTGGTCTTTTCCTCCGTCAACGCCCTGACCCTGAGCCCGGCCCTGTGCGGCCTCCTGCTGCGCAAACAGCAGCCCATGCGCGGCCCGCTGGGGGCCTTCTTCAGACTGTTCAACACGGTGTTCGACAAATCCACCCATGCCTACACCGGTTTTACCCGCATCGTCACCCGCAGAATCGCCATGGGCCTTGTCTTTATGGCGCTTCTGACAGGGGGATTGGTATTCTTGGGCAAACTCGTGCCGGGCGGTTTCATGCCCAGCGAGGATATGGGGTACCTGATGGTCAACATCCAGTTGCCCGACGCAGCCTCGATGCAGCGCACCGACGTGATTACCAAGAAGGTCGAAAAAATCATAGAGAACCACGAGGAGGTCGAATATATTACGGCCGTGGCCGGATTCAGCCTGCTGTCCAACAGCATGTCCTCCAATGCCGGTTTCATTTTCGTAGCCCTCAAGGATTGGAGCCTGCGGGAGAAAACGGCCAACGAGGTGGTCGATGCCCTCAACCGGCAATTTTTCATGGGGGTCAACGAGGCCCAGGTCTTTGCCTTCGGCCCACCGGCCATTCCCGGCCTGGGCAGCGGATCCGGGTTTACCATGCTGATCCAGGACCGTGCCGGGAACACGCCCGAATACCTGGCCGAGCAGACCACCCGCTTTGCCCAGGCGGCAACGGCGCGGCCTGAAATTGCTTCCGTCGTCACCACCTTCCGGCCCAGCGTGCCCCAGCGTTTCATGGAGATCAACCGCGACAAGGTGCTCAAGGCCGGCGTGGCGCTCAGCGACATCTACACCACGGTGGGTGCCTTCTTGGGCGGATCCTACGTCAACGACTTCAACCGCTTCGGACGGCTTTATAAAGCTTACATCCAAGCCGAACCGGAGTATCGCATCAGCGAAGATCGCATCAACCTCTTTTTTGTCAAAAACAAAAACGGCGACCGGGTGCCGCTGAGCGCCTTTGTCAGCATCAAGGAGGTTGCCGGTCCGGATTTCACCAACCGCTTCAACCTCTATCGATCCATCGAACTGTCCGGCGGACCGGCCCCAGGCTATACTTCCGTACAGGCCCTGGATGCCCTCGAAGCCGTAGCTGCGGAAACCCTGCCGGCAGACATGGGCTACGCCTGGAGCAACATGTCCTTTCAGGAGAAGAAAGCCTCGGGTACGGCGGCCGTTGTTTTTGCCTTCTCCCTGCTGTTCGTTTTCCTGATTCTGGCGGCCCAATACGAAAGCTGGTCGCTGCCCATGAGCATTCTGCTGGGCACGCCGTTCGCCATTTTCGGCGCCTTTCTGGCCCTGTATCTGGCACGCCTGACCAGCACCAGCTACGAGCTGAATATCTTCGCCCAGATCGCCCTGGTGATGCTGATCGGCATGGCCGCCAAAAATGCCATTCTGATCATCGAATTCGCCAACCTCGAGTTTAACAAGGGCCTATCGTTGTTCGACGCCGCCGTCAAGGCGGCCAACCTGCGGTTCCGGCCCATATTGATGACCGCCTTCTCATTCATCCTCGGCGTACTGCCCCTGGTGGTGGCTTCCGGTGCCGGCGCCGAGGCGCGGGTGGTCATGGGGGTGGCCCTTTTGGGTGGCATGGCCCTGGCCACGATGCTGGGCGTGTTTTTCTACCCCATGCTGTTCGTCTTCATCGGCAAGGTTGCCGGGTATGAGAAAAAGCGCAAACTTCAACAGGAGCAGGTGTAAGCGACGATGAATGCAATCAAAATGACCTCGAAAAGACTTGCGCCATTTTATATGGTGCTGCTGATGCTCACCGGATGCGCGGTGGGCCCGGACTTCAAGGATCCCGTCGTCGAGGCCCCCGAGGCCTATCGCACAGCGGCCATGCCGACCGGTGCCGTCGAGGATCTGAAGTGGTGGACGCTGTTCGAGGACCCGCTGCTCTACGATCTGGTCACCACGGCCCTGGAAAATAACCGTGATCTGAAAATTGCCCTGAGTCGCATCGAACAGGCCCGCGCCACAGTCGGTTTTACCCGGGCCGACCAGTACCCGCGGTTAGATGGGGAAGCCGGCGCCCGGACCGGCAATGTCAACGGTGGTTCACGCTCCCCGGATACCCAATCCACCGTCTATTTGGCCGCACCGTTGAACTGGGAAATCGACTTCTGGGGCAAATTCAAGCGTTCCACCGAAGCAGCACGGGACGACCTGATGGCCTCCGAGTACGGGCTGAAAGCCGTTCAACTGGCCCTGATATCGGATGTGGTCAGGACCTATCATCAATTGCTGGATTTTCACCGGCGACTGGCCATCTCCGAATCCACCCTCACATCACGCATCGAAAGCCTGAAAATAATCCAGCAGCGTTTTGATAAGGGCATCATCAGCGAACTGGATGTCAACCAGGCTCAGATCCAGAAAGAGATCGCGGCGGGAGCGATTCCCCTTTACCAGCGGTCCATCGCCAAAACCGAAAACGGCCTTGCCATTCTGCTGGGCCGCCTGCCGGAAACGGTGCGCATTAAAAAGAACCTGCGTGGAACGCCGCCCCCGGATATCCCGGTAGGATTACCGGCGAATATTCTCACGCGGCGACCGGACATTCTCCAGGCCAGCTACCTGCTTAAGGCGCAAACAGAGCGCATCGGTGTGGCCGAAGCCCTGCGCTTGCCGGCCATCTCACTCACCGGCACGCTGGGCATTGCCAGCACGGACCTGGGCGCCGTCACCACTGAAGGCGGCGTCTGGTCGATCGGCGGACGGCTGCTGGGACCGATCGTCGATTTCAGCAAGAATAAACGACGGGTGGAGATCGAGGAGCAAAAGACCCAGCAGGCCCTTTACCAGTATGAAAATACCGTGCTGACCGCCTTTCGCGAAGTGGACGATGCCCTGGCTGAGATCGCCACCTATCGCGATGAACTGGCCGCCATCGACCGCCAGCAGAAAGCGGCCAAAAATGCCAACGACTTGTCCAAAGAGCGCTACGACAAGGGCGTAAGCAGTTACCTGGAGGTATTGGAGACGGAGCGGACCCTGTTTTCCGCCGAACTGCAGCAGTCCGACCTGCAGCAGCAGTATCGCAACGCCTACGTCAACCTTTATAAGGCGCTGGGCGGCGGCTGGGTCAACCAAGCCGATCGGAATGAGCAAACCGAACCCGAACGTCCCATGAATGCAACAACGCAGCTGGCTCCCACGGCTGTAAATGTGATCGAGTAAAAATCGATTTGTCGACCTGCATGAAGCAGAGAAAGAACAATGCGAACGCACAGAATACAAGGACGCCCTGCTAGGCGTTTATGACCAGGCCGTCCACAAGCAGAGCTTTGACGTGGTCTTTGTTCGCATGAATCGACCGTGACCCAGGCGGGAAAATCATTGTTGTGTCGATGCCTTCAACGCCCTGGCCGGTCTCTGGCTGCAGGTAATCACCTATGCGGACAGCCGTCAGGAAGATCAGGCCCGGGCGTTGCTGCCAGACCTGGTGGAAAAAGACAGCGAACTCTCCTTTGAATCCCAGGCTCAAAACGAAATGCAGGCGGCCATGCAAAAACTGGGGGACATCCGGCAGGAGTATAAGTTGCCCAAGGACTAGCGCTCCTCGAGAATCTCCCCACGCGTGCTGACAATGACCTGCCGGCTGGGTATATTCACCCCGGAGGCCTCCATGCCCTTTTTAACGATCATGGGCAGACCGGAGCAGCAGGGCACCTCCATGATCATGGTGGTGACGCTTTTCACACCCGCCGTTTTGAATATCTCGGCAAACTTGTCGATGTAAGACTGAACATCGTCGAATTTGGGGCAGCCCAGCATGACGGTCTTGCCTTCCAGGTAGTCCCGGTGCAGGCTGGGAAAGGCCACGGGCACACAGTCGGCCGTCACCAGCAGGTCGGCGCCTTTGAGAAACGGTGCCGTGGGCGGGATGAGGCGGATCTGGACCGGCCAGTGGGTCAGGGCGGAGGCGGTCTTCTCAAATGAGGTGGGGGTGTTGGCGCTCTGGCAGCCGGCTGCCGGTGCAAAGCTCTGGATCTGGGTAGACGGGCAGCCGCAGGGCATGGTTTGCTTTTCTTCATGTCCCTTGTGCGTCTCCAGGTGCGCTTCCACCGCCGCTTCGTCGAAATCCTCGGCTTCACGTTCGATGATCTTCAGGGCATCCTGGGGACACTCGCCGAGGCAGGCCCCCAGGCCGTCGCACAGATTGTCGGAAATCACCCTGGCTTTTCCGTCGATGATTTTCAGGGCGCCCTCGGCGCAGGAGATGACGCAGTTGCCGCATCCGTCACAGCGTTCCTCATCGATCTCAATGATCTTTCGGGTTACTTTCATAGCAATGTCTTCCTGGCCTCTGTCCGGCCGTTTTCAGTCATCAATTTTTGCGCAATAATCGTTTCTATCTTCTCGGGCTGGAGTCCATTTTCCTTGATTCGGTCTTCCAGGTTGGCAATCCAGTCTGCGTCGTATAGCACTTTGAAGTTCACGGTCTCTTCTTCTCGGGGGTGGTGGTGGTGGCCGACAATGTCGCACACCTCCTCCACCAGCGGGGGTTTGGCGCCCAGCCGTTCCAGGATCTCTCGGGCCACAGCCGGCCCCTCCTGCTCCTGGTACCTGGCCTCGCTGCTGCCGTGCTTTTTCTCCGCCTCGACGATGCCGATGTCGTGCAGGTAGGCCGCACACAACACCACCGCCGGGTTGCTCCCTTCGGCCCGGCCGATGCGTTCGGCGTAGCGGGCCACCCGGGTGGCATGGCCGATACGCTTGAAGTCGCTCTTGAAATAGCGTTTCATCTCGATGGCCACGCGGTCCTTGAGCAGGTCTTCCTTTTGCAGCAAAAACTCCTCGGGAAGCGTGCCGATACACTGCTCGGCATACTGGCAGTAAGCCGCACACCCGAAATCCAGATCCGGGTTGACGAAGCGGTGCATGCATTTGGGGCACTTGCGGGCCGTGTCGTCCTTGAAGAACTCGACGTTGGCACCGCATTTGGGGCACGGAACCTCATAAATGGCACCGGGCTTCCAGTAGAGGGTATCCTGTCCAGGGCATTTCATGATGGTCCTCCGTTATTCGGCGGCTGCCGGTAACCCGGCAGCCGATTATCTTTCAAATTATCTGCTATTGCGCTGTCTACTACCCTAAAATTGCCTTCAGGTCTTCGTCGGGTGTCCCGATGGGCATGATGTTGAAGTTTTTCACCAGCACATCCAGCACGTTGGGGGTAATGAAAGCCGGCAGGCTGGGTCCCAGGCGGATGTTCTTGATGCCCAGGTGCAGCAGGGAGAGCAGGATCACGCAGGCTTTCTGCTCGTACCAAGAGAGGATCATGGACAGCGGCAGGTCGTTGACCCCGCACTCGAAAGCACCGGCCAGGGCCACGGCGATCTGGATGGCCGAATAGGCGTCGTTGCACTGCCCCACGTCCAGCAGACGGGGAATGCCGCCGATGTCGCCCAGGTCCTTGTCGAAAAAGCGGAACTTGCCGCAGGCCAGGGTCAGCACCACGCAATCAGAGGGGATCTTTTCAACCAGTTCGGTGTAGTAGTCGCGCCCCGGTTTGGCGCCGTCGCAACCGCCCACCAGGAAAAAGTGCCGGATGGCCTTGCTTTTCACCGCTTCGATAACCGTAGGGGCCACACCCATGACCGCGTTTCTGGCAAAGCCGACCATGACCTGCTTGCCGGGGACGTCCGCTTCGAAACCGGGCAGTTCCAGCGCTTTTTTAATGGCCGGGGTGAAGTCTTTGTCGACAATGTGCGTCACGCCGGGCCAACCGACCAGGCCGGTGGTGAAGATGTTGGCCTCGTAGGACTCCCTGGGTTTCTGGATGCAGTTGGTGGTCATGACGATGGCACCGGGAAAGGCGGCGAACTCTTTGGCCTGATTCTGCCAGGCAGTACCGTAGTGGCCGATAAAATGGCTGTACTTCTTCAGCTCCGGATAGCCGTGGCAGGGCAGCATTTCGCCGTGGGTATACACGTTGATGCCTTTTCCTTCAGTCTGCTTCAGGATGAGATCCAGGTCCTTCAGGTCGTGGCCGGAAACGAGAATGGCCTTGCCTTTTTTGGCGCCCAGGGGCACGGCAGTGGGCACGGGGTGGCCGTAGGTCCCGGCGTTTCCCGCATCCAGCAGTTCCATGGCCCGCAGGTTCACTTCGCCGCACTTCAGCGCCAGGCCCACGTAATCATCGGCACCCAGGCTGTTGTCCAGGGTGGCCGCCAGGCCCTCGTAGATATAGGCATAGATTTTTTCATCTTCCTGTCCCAGGATGCGGGCATGGTCGGCATAGGCGGCCAATCCCTTGATACCGTAAACGATCAGTTCCCTCAGGGAGAGAATGTCCGGGTTGACGGTCGCATCGGACTTGACGCCCACCGTTTCGCCCTGGGCAACCATGCCGGCCTGGTCGGCCGCAGGAACAAAGGTAGCCGGACCGTCAGCGAGGGCGACCGTGCCGCCGGCCGCCTGTACTTTGGCCTTGAGCGCATCACGATGTCTCACGGCGGCTTTGACCAGGGTGACAAACCGGGCCGGATCGAAATCGACATTGGTCAGGGTGGAGAAGATGGCTTCGCAGGTGAACCGGTTGACGGCCGGGTCACTCACATTGACCGTGGCCCCGGCGACAGCCACCTGGGCGATGCCCTTGGTCGCATAAACGAGTAAGTCCTGAAGGGCGGCGACGTCGGGCTGCTTGCCGCATACGCCGATCTTGGTGCATCCTTCGCCTTTGGCTGTCTGCTCGCACTGAAAACAAAACATTATGATTCCTCCTTAGTTTATAGGTAATCTGACTATTGCTATCGTTGCCGTTATCGCTGCTGTTGTCGTTGTTGTTGTCGTTGCTTGCGGATCCTGTTTGACCCGGTTAATCGTCTTTTACATGCTTTGACGTTGACCGTCCTTGACTTGGGTCAACAGGTTGGTTCTTTTTTTTCCTGACCGGCATGTTTCTCCTTGGAAACACCCTGACCGTAAATGATCGACGGCCAATTCACCTTGACTTATATCAAAATTCCAAGCTAACTTATCACGATGAAAAAAATAAGCCGGATTCTGTCAATCACCCCACTTTTCAAGGGGCTGTCGGAGCAGGATCTCGATGAAATCAGCGGCATCGCCGTCGACCGGTATTACCGGCGCGGTGAAGCCATATTCATGGAGGGTGAACAGGCCAACGGATTCTATATCGTCGCTGACGGCCAGGTAAAAATTTTCAAGACATCCATGGAGGGAAAAGAGCAGATCCTGCACATCTATGGCCCGGGCAACCCCTTTGGCGAAGTGCCGGTCTTCTCCGGCTCTCGGTTCCCAGCCAATGCCCAGGCCCTGGTCAAGAGCCATGTCCTCTTTCTGCCCAGAAATGCGTTTGTGCGCCTGATTGCCGACCACCCGTCCCTGTCCATGAACATGCTCGGTGAGCTCTCCATGCGGTTGCGCCAGTTTACCGTCCAGATCGAAAATCTCTCATTGAAGGAAGTCCCGTCCCGTCTGGCCTCCTACCTGATCTATCTGGCCAGGGAGCAGGGCAATGCGGAACACGTGACGCTGGCTATTTCCAAGGGGCAGTTGGCCAGCCTGTTGGGCACGATTCCGGAAACACTTTCACGGATCTTTGCCAAGATGTCCGCCCAGGGGCTGATCCGGGTCGAGGGCAAGAAGCTTTATCTGCTGGACCCACTCGGGCTGGAAGATCTGGCCGCGGCCGGAAAGCTGGCCGAATAACAAAAATCCTGCACTTTTAAATTGACACATTGTGGCAGTTAATTTATGTTTTGCGCCGTGAAAGCGCTGCCACTTCGCAACCGCCCCTTTTTAGCCGGGCGTTTACTATGCCTGATGGTCATGGCGATCCTGCTGGCCAATCCTGTCCTGGCAGCTGTTTCAGCCGCAATGCCGTGCTGGCCGGCGCCCAAACCGCCAGTTTGCTGAACCTGACCATCGGCCAGACGCTCGACATCAATGGCAGGCGTATGCACGTGTCCGGCATTCTGGGGTCCACCGGCAGCCAGGACGACCAGTTGCTGTCTGCCGAGCTGTCGACCGCCCAGGTCATCCTGGTAGTACTCACCACCGTGATGAGCAGTATCAGCGCCCTACAACTGGGCAAATCCTATGGCCGGGGCAGCACGGTTGTCCATGCCCTGGCCGGCGTCAGCTTTACCATCGACAGCGGGGTTTTCGTGGGCATCATGGGAGAATCGGGGGCCGGCAAATCCACCCTGCTCTCCATCCTGGGTGCCATGAACACCCCCACCACGGGAACGCTGACCGTTGACGGCATCGATGTCTACGATCTGAAATCGGAGCAGCGCGCCGATTTTCGTCGTGAATTTCTCGGTTTCGTTTTCCAGAGCTTCCACCTGATCCCCGATCTGAACCTATTGGAAAACGTCATGCTGCCGTTGACCACCATCCGCATGCCCAAATCGGAAAAGCGGCGCAAGGCCCAGGCTGCGCTCGATCGGGTGGGACTGGGAGGAAAAGGCGAGTGACTGCCCGGCGAAGCCTCAGGGGGAGAAAAGGAGCGCTGCGCCATCGCCCGGGCCATCGTCAACGACCCACCGATACTGCTGGCCGACGAACCCACGGGCAACCTGGACACCCGCACCACCGATGCGGTCATGGATCTGTTCACGGGGCTCAACACCGAAGGCATGACCATTGGTATGGTCACCCACAGCCCCCGCTGCGCCGCCCATGTGCACCGCGTCCGCGACGTGGCCGACGGACGGCTGGCGAAAAGCCCCCGAAAACTGAACATCCTGCATCCATCGTCAAATGTTGAACCGCGATAGCGAATCTGGTAATTGATTCTTATCCATACGGCGAACCCTCCCCGCGGCTTGCCGCGGGGAGGGTTCCATTGGGCTTGGGAGTCTTATTTTACGGACCGGCAGTGCGAAGCGGTGTCGTCATTCGAGATACAACGGTCGACGGTCGATGCTAGCTATTACAAAAGATAGACAACTGCCGGGCGGCTTTTTCAGGCGGCAAGGCCTGCCACACGGCACCGAGAACGGCGATGCCCTTGAACCCGAGGGATGCGGCCGTGGCTGCCCGTTGTGCATCGAGGCCCCCCAGGGCGATCACGGTGTGCTTTGTCCGGGACAGGAAGCGTCTTAATTCCGAATGGTCAAAGCCCGCCCGGTAACCTTGCTTGGAGATACTGTCGAAGATGGGGCTCAGCAGAATATAATCGAACAGGCCGTCGTGTTCAGGGATGTCCATGATCCGATGGAAAGCTGAGGAGAGGCGGCACCCCGGCGTCGCCTGCCTGAGCTGCCGAAGACGCGGCAGGTTGTGCGTCCTTTCTTTTTCCGTAATATGAATGCCCATGAGATCGAAACGATCGAGCAGTCTCGGGTGGCCGTGGACCATGATCCTCGGGTGATACGAAACAGGCACCTGTCTCAGGTAATCGGCGATCTGCCTGTCGGTTTGCCCCGGCTTTCGCAGGTGAACGGTGGCCGACGACTGATGCAGGACCCTGCAGACCACTTCCGGTTCATCAGGAATATCCTCGGGCGGAGAGATGATGATCAGATGTTTTATTTCTTCTCCATCTTCTGCTTCAATTTCTTTTCAATTTCGGCAAACAGGTTTTGCTTTTTCTGATCCTGCTGGGCCTTGATGGACGCCACCTTCTCTTTCATGACGTCTTTGCCTTTTTTGAATTTTTTTAACTCCTGCTCCAGGCGGGTTTCTTCGGTGTCTCTTGGCAGATCCTCGATGGCCAGGTGGTTGCCCACGACAATCCGATCATTGAATCCGCTTTTCACCGTATCGACGATGCCCTGTTCCTTGAACCGATTGAGCAGGTAACTGCCCTTTTCGTCCGAGTAGTCGAGCAGGCGGCAGACGGACTCGATGGACGGCGGCGCGCCGTTCCGATGATCCAGCACCCGGACAGCCGCCACGAAAAGATGAGCGGTGGTATACAAATCGTTCGCGTTCATGATGGTCCATCCCTGCGTTGCATGGTTTTGGGTGCAGCGATTGTCGGCCAATTTCTTGACATCCCCAGGCAAGGAGAGTAACATTTGCCGGTGAATTGTCAAGCGACAACCGGCCCGCGCTTCCCGGGGTCGGATATTCCTTCAAACCACTATTATTCAGAGGTGTTGTAACCGTTTTCCGTGTTACCAGCGCGGTCGGTACCGACCCTGCCAAACAGACCATCGGGGGATGAAATCATGACCGAGATTATCGATGTAACGGCGAGAGAAATTCTGGATTCCAGGGGTAACCCCACCGTGGAAGTGGAGATGATGCTGGCATGCGGCGCCACCGGCCGGGCGGCGGTTCCCTCCGGCGCCTCCACCGGCACGCGCGAAGCACTAGAGCTGCGCAACACCCGCGCCAAGCGCTACGGCGGCAAGGGAGTGGTCACGGCCGTGAAGAATGTCAACACCACGATCGCCGACGAAATCCGTGGGATGGACGCCTCCGACCAGTTGACCCTGGACGCCTGCATGCTGTCCCTGGACGGCACGGCCAACAAATCCAAGCTGGGAGCCAACGCCATCTTAGGCGTCTCCATGGCGGCGGCCCGGGCGGCGGCTACTGCCTTCGGCCTTCCCCTGTTCCGCTACCTGGGCGGTGTAAACGCCAGGATCCTTCCGGTGCCCATGATGAACGTAATCAACGGCGGCGCCCACGCGGCCAACAACCTGGACATCCAGGAATTCATGATCGTCCCCTTCGGCGCAACCACGATCGCCCAGGCCATCCAGATGGGCGCCGAGACGTTTCATGCACTGAAAAAAATCCTCAAGTCGAAGGGACTGAGCACGGCCGTGGGCGATGAGGGTGGATTCGCACCGGATCTCAAATCAAACGAGGAGGCCTTGAGCTTCATCATGGAAGCCATCAAGTCCGCCGGCTACACCCCCGGCAAAGATATGGGCCTGGCCCTGGATGTGGCGGCCAGCGAATTTTACACGAAGAAAAAATATGTCCTCAAGGGCGAAAATAAATCCCTGTCCGCCGTGGAAATGGTGGATTATTTTGAAGACTTGGTGGAAAAATACCCCATCTTGTCCATCGAGGACGGCCTGGCCGAGCAGGATTGGGAAAACTGGGCCGTGCTGACTGATCGTCTGGACGAATACATTCAGATCGTGGGTGACGATATCTTCGTCACCAACCCGGCCATCTTTGCCAAGGGCATCGAAGACGGCATCGCCAATTCCATTCTGATCAAGCTGAACCAGATCGGCACGGTTACCGAAACCCTCGACGCCATCGAAATGGCCAAGCAGGCCGGGTACACCACCGTGATCTCCCACCGCAGCGGTGAAACCGAAGACGCGTTTATCGCCGACCTGGCCGTGGCGGTAAACAGCGGTCAGATCAAGACCGGTTCGCTATCGCGGTCCGACCGCATCGCCAAGTACAACCAACTGATCCGCATCGAAGAGCGGCTGGGCGCGGGCGCACAATTCGCCAAGGAGATCTTCATCGGCGATTAGGGGTCGCAGCCGCCGAATTCAGGCTAAGCAATCACAATCACCAAAAAGCCAAATGACAAATAAATCCCAATGACCAAAACTCAAAATTCCAAAGCTTACAATCTTGATGGAAGAAGATTCCAATCCGCTTTTGAGATTTGGATATTATAATTTCGAATTTATTTGAGATTTGGTATTTGTAATTTGTTTTTTTTCTAGGATTTCCCACCAATGAAGGTTTCACCAATAAAAACGATAATCCCTGCATGGGCTACCCTTGCGCTCCT
>JAGTUY010000267.1 GCA_018224455.1 Desulfosarcina sp. | reverse complement strand
TAGGCAATCCCACCCCCCTCGACCGGATCCGGCAACTGCTGGGCATTGACCGGCCCCTTTATTTCCAAATCAGCCTCGAGGGATTGGCGGCGCACAAGGATCCCCGAAAACGAATCCAACAACGCACCGACAAGGTTCATTCATGCCAGCCAAACGCGTCCACCACCAACCGGACCAACTTCCCCGCGTGATGATTCTCGCCACGGGCGGAACCATTGCCGGTTCGGCAGCATCCGCGACTCAGGCAGACTACACGTCCGGTCGGGTGACCGTTGAGGCAATGATCGGCGCGGTACCCGGTCTGAACGAGATTGCCCATGTCCACGGAGAACAGGTCGCCAATGTAGGTTCCCAGGATATCACCTTTACGATCATGATCGACCTGGCCAACCGGATCAACGCCCTGTTGAAAACCGATGGGGTCGACGGCGTGGTCGTCACTCACGGCACGGACACCATGGAAGAGACGGCCCACTTTCTAAACCTGACCATTAAAAGCAAAAAGCCGGTGGTTCTGACAGGAGCCATGCGCCCATCCACCGCCATCAGCGCCGACGGACCGCTCAACCTGTACAACGCCGTTGCCGTCGCCGCCGATGCGGATGCCGCCGGGCGTGGTACGCTCGTGGTGATGAATGACCGGATCCATGGCGCCCATTCGCTGACCAAAACCAACACCACCTCGGTAGAAACCTTCATTTCCCCGATCAATGGCCTCATCGGAACGGTCAATTATGGTAAAACCGAATACTTCCGCCGGCCGTTTCGCAAGCACACCCATAAAAGCCAATTCTCTGTGGAAGGGGTCACGTCCCTGCCCCGGGTGGATATCATTTACGCCTGCGCGGACATGCCGGCCGACCTCATTGACGGTTCCATGGAAAAAGGCGCCAAGGGGATTGTGGTCGCCGGTGATGGCAACGGCAACATGAACGCGGCGACCATCGAACGGGCGGCCCTGGCGGCGCAAAAGGGCGTCATCATCGTCCGCAGCTCGCGTGTGCCCACCGGAAAAGTGGGGCGAAACGTGGAGATCGATGATGACCGCATGCGCTTTATCGCCTCGGATGAACTCAACCCGGCCAAAGCCCGGATCCTTCTGATGCTGGCGCTGTTGAAAAAACGTCGGTTGGATGACATACAGCAGCTGTTTTATGACTACTGAACCACCGGCCGTCTCGATCGCCCGGCAAGAAAGGTTCTGACCACCTGCTCGGTTTGCCGGGCCAGCAGACCCTCCGCGTCCTGCATGGCCGCTGCCAGCGATTGCGGACCGCTGCAGATCGAAAAGACGGCACCGATGCCGATATCATACAGCGATTCAATGCCGCCTCCGACCCCGCCGCAAATAGCGATGCAGGGCACCCCGGCTGCCTTTGCCGTTCGCGCCACGCCCGCCGGGGCCTTGTTGAACCGGGTTTGACGATCGATCCGGCCTTCGGCGGTCAGCACGAAATCGGCACTGGCAACAGCGGCGGTGAGCCCGACCACATCGATGACCAGGTCGATGCCCGGCTTCAGATCGGCACCGACAAAGGCATGCAATCCGCCGCCTAGGCCGCCTGCCGCACCGGCTCCCGGCATATCTGCAATAGCGACACCCAGATCCGTTCGGATGACCCGCGCCAGGTTGGTCAATCCCTCGTCGAGTCGGGTAACCTGCTCGGGCGTAGCGCCTTTCTGGGGAGAGTAGACCACCGAAGCGCCATTGTCGCCGATCAACGGGTTGGTCACGTCGCAGGCCACCGACACGGATATGCCGTCCAGCCGTGGATCGACGTTCCGGCGGTCGATGGAGGCGATCGCTCCCAGGGAACCGCCCACCGGTTCGACCGGTGTACCGGTTTCATCGAGAAACCGGTACCCCAGGGCAGCCGCCATGCCGATACCCCCGTCGCAGGTGGCACTGCCGCCGATCCCTACGATGATCCGCGTGGCGCCGCTGTCCATGGCCGCACGAATCAGCTCGCCGGTGCCGTATGTGGTGGTGCGCGTCGGATCGTGCCGCGCCTTGGGCAACAGGGCCAGTCCGCTGGCTTTGGCCATCTCCACCACGGCCAGCTTCCGTGAGGGTACCATGCAAAACGGTGCCGATAGCGGTTCCATTCTCGGGCCGGAGACCATGGTCTCAACCCGCATCCCGCTCAATCCTGCAAGCATGACTTCGGTAAGCCCGTCTCCCCCGTCGGCCACAGGAACGCAAATGACATCACATTGGGGAATAACGGCCAGAATCCCCTTTTTCATCGCTTCAGCCGCTTGCACGGCGTTCATGCTGCCCTTAAATGCGTTGGGAGCGACAACGATACGCATGTTCATGGGGTACCTCGAGATTGATGGTTGCCGGGATCCCCGAATGCGGCGTATGATACCAAAACGGCATCGTCATGGGTTATAGGCAGCCGATACGGGGTCATATGACGATTTTACTTGACCGCCAAAGAATATCCAAACCAAAAATCCAGCATCGAAAACATATGCAATCCCTAAGCAAGCGAGCCAGGGAACGGGGCCGGTATTATCTTAAAGACGCCCTGGACACTGGCGATGCAGATGGATCGATCATGATCATTCTGACTACCGATGCCCCCCTTGCGGACCGCACCCTGTCACGCCTGGCCCGACGGACCCTTATTCGGTCTGGCGCGCATCGGTGCATCTTTCGCCAACGGATCCGGGGATTATGCCATCGCCTTTTCCGTGGCGGATGACGTCCACCGTACCCCCGAGCGACGCCGGGTCCTCTCTTGCCTGGCAGAACTGCCCAACGAAGGGGTTTCACCGTTCTTTCAGGCAGCCATCGCTGCGGTGGAAGAGGCCATCTTGAACTCGCGGTTCAACGCCACGACCATCATCGTACACAATGGATTTATCGGCGAAGCCCTCCCCCTGGACCGGGTGATGGACCTTATTGATGGCGGTTGCGGGAAACGCCTTCTGCATGGCCGGTCGCAAAAAAAGGGAGGGCAAGCCTGGATCCAGGCTTGCCCAAGGAGGAGGGTAGATGAATAGAATCCAAATTACCCATGATTCCCTGCTCGGCAGGGTTTCAATAACATAATAAGTCCGACATGATCGTTATGCAACCTCTGACATATCAAGTTGGTTTAAAGCGCCTCTGGCCTGTTTTTCCAAGATTGGAGCCACCATGCCGCGGGATTTTGGCCAAGATGTCCGCCCGACAAACAACCAGCGCGTCATAAAGCCGGTTGTTGTCAAATACTAAAGCGTTGCCTTGCCGGCGCCGGCGCCTTTCCTTCCCAGATATACCACATGGCCGGTGCCGCCTCGCCCCGAGCGGTGGCGGGTCGACACGAATCCGGCCTTCGCCAGACGCTTGGCAAAGCCGGCGTCGTAGTCTTCACCCCAAACGGCAAAGACCCCGTCCGGCTTGAGGGCCGCCCGGGTCCTGTTGATGGCGGTGCTTCCGTAGAGCGGATCGTCGCGACTGTGGCTGCGCACATATGGACCGGTATAAAGGTCCAGGATGACGGCATCCAATTTCTCAGGTGCATCGTCTTTCGCATAACGATGAATCAGTCGGGCCACATCGTAGATTTCCACCTTGACCCGTGCGTCTGCCACGGCATGGTCGGTCAGCGCCGACAGGGGACCCCGGCACCACGCCAGCACTACCGGATTGAGTTCGGCCACCACGACGCGCGCCGCGGCAGGCAAGGTGTCGAGTACCGCCTTGAGCGTAAACCCCATGCCCAGCCCACCCACCAGCACCAATGGCTGGGTCGAATGCTTGAGGTGTCCGCCGGCAAGTTGCCCAAGTGCCACCTCGGACCGGTTGGCCATGCTGTTCATCAGCACCTGGCCGGCCAGGGTGATCAGAAAATCCCGATTCCCGCGCTTTCGCAGTTCTAAAAGGCCCGCTTCGGTGGGAACACGGTCGATGGTTTGCCAGGCCTGGGCCATGGGTGTCGTCACCTCTTTGCAGATTTCAGTCACCATTGCGCATCTGCAATGAGACGTGTTGATCACTAATATAGACTTTCAAGATGTTCAATATGTTTCCTGGCCAAAGCCTTAACATTTCGTTTCTTTTCGTAATCCGTCGGGCGGTAGACCATTTGTACTTTCGCGCCTCAATCTTTTATCGAAAATGCCGATATATCCATCCAGGAGAATCACTATTCCGCATAACCACATCAGATGGCTATGGTGGAAAATGGGAGTGTTATCGATGACAGTGAAAATCGCCGTTTTCGTTCTTGCCGCCCTGATCCTTGCCGGTATGCCGGCTGATGCCAATCAGGCAGCTGTCATCCCGGCCTATTCGTTGGTATCGGCATTTCAATCGTCGATGAAGGAATATCGCAATTTTATAAATAACCAAAACCGCGCCGGCGCACGCAAGCTGTTGAACTCCGAAAAAGTCTTTCTTTCGCCCAGAGATATCCGCGTCGAAGTGGTCACGGTTGACGAAAGCATTGCCAAGGTGAAATTGAGCCGATTGGATGAAAATGCTCAGCCGATCACATTGTATTTCTGGACCCTGGCCGAACAGCTGAAAATCCTGCCGCAAGAATAGTTCCCCCCTTTAGGCGGCGAACCTGCAGAGGCTGTGTGTCAGCGCCCATAACACCCTGTTTTCCAGACGACACCGGGCAACATCTGACTTGATTGTATTTGCCACCATGACCTCGGATCTCTATGTTCCCGGTGATAATGTCATGTTCATTGGCCTGGGCGCCGGCCTCACCTGGGGAGGGGTTGTCTACCGGCTTCCGTAAGCAATCAACACCAACCCCTTGACAAGAATAGGAATCTTTGCAAACGTGTATGTGTCCGACCGGCAAGCGTTCCGGTAGGCTGCGGGAGAAAGTGAATCAGAAGCAATGAAGCCCAAACCGAATCGCCAAAAACGCTCACGCCGCACCTCCTATATCATCGCCGAGTACACGGTTAAAGAAGGAACCCACCGGGATGTGATCAAGAACATTGGTGCGGGTGGCCTGTATATTCGAACATCGCGGAAGGTTGCCGAGGGGCAACCCATCGTACTCGAATTCCCATTGTTTCGATTTGACAACACCATTCGGGTATACGGAAAGGTGGTTCGCGTTGACGTTGACGGCTTCGCCGTGGCCTTCGATGAACTTCTGGATGCGTTGGAAACCAAAAATGGCCAACTCCCGGAGATCGTCCACGAGATCGATCGATCATCCTGAAATGGATTAGGATGAATCATCTCAAAGAATCAGGCACGTTCAGTAAAATGGGTGTGGCCACCATGATCATGATGGCCAGCATTTTCCTCAGCCGCGTCACCGGCATCGCCAGGGAGATGGTACTTGCCGCGTTGGCGGGCGCCGGAACGGAAGTCGATGCCTATCGCGTCGCTTTCGTGCTTCCCGAAATACTCAATCACATTCTGGCCAGCGGATTTTTATCGGTGACCTTCATTCCCATTTTCTCACGTTACCTGGCCGAAGAAAAGGAAATCGACGGATGGCGCACCTTTTCCAATATCTCGACGGTATTTGGCGCCCTGCTGATTGTGCTCATCGTGACGGGAATGATTGTGGCCCCCATCGTGGTCCCCCTATTGGCCCCGGGGCGCCAGGATCCTCAATTTATCGCTCTGGCCGTAAGAATGACCCGAATTACGCTGCCGGCCCAATTCTTCTTCTTCGCCGGAGGCATGCTGATGGCGGTGCAATATGCAAAAAAGCGCTTTCTGTTTCCGGCCATGGCGCCTTTGATATACAATATCGGCATCATTTCCGGCGGTTGGTTGCTCGGCCGCCGGTTGGGTGTGGAGGGTTTCTGCTGGGGGGCGCTGGCGGGTGCAGCGATAGGCAGTTTTGCGATCCAGATTCTCGGTGCCGTTCGAATCGGCATTAAATTTCGTCCCGTGATTGACTTTACCGACCCGGACCTCAGGCGCTATGTTCTGTTGACCCTGCCCCTGATGATCGGGCTGACCATGGTTTTTTCGACGGAGCTGTTCTCAAAATTCTTCGGCAGTTTCTTGTCGGCGGGCGCCATTGCGTGGATTGATTATGCCATGCGGGTCATGCTCATGTTGGTCGGCTTCTTCGGACAGGCCGTGGGGGTCGCCTCCTATCCCTATATGGCGCAGCTGGCTGTTCAAGGGCGCCTGTCAGAATTAAATGATATCATCAACACCATCTTGCGCTATCTATCCATCGTCATCCCGGTATCTGTTCTGATCGCCGTGCTGCGGCATGAAATTGTCTATGTGCTTTTCGAGAGGGGCCGATTTTCTCCCGATGATACGAGAATGACGGCCTTGACGTTGTCCTGTCTGATGGTCGGGGCAATTGCTTTTATCTCCCAAACCGTCGTCAACCGCGGTTTTTATGCGACTCAGAACACCCTTTTGCCGGCGGTTTTTGGCACTATTGCCGTGGTTCTAAGCCTGCCGATGTACTGGATGGGGCTAACGCTTTTCGGTGTTGCAGGGGTTGGGCTAGCCATTTCCGCGTCTGCCCTGCTCCAGACCGTTTTTCTGTTTTCCGTCTGGAATCGGCGCAGCAACAATACGGCAGCCATGGGTGTGTATCACGCCTATCTGAACAGCGCCATTGGCGCACTGGTCATCGGGGCAATACTCTGGTGGGTCCACGGGGCGATTCGAATGCACCTTGATGGCCAAACCCTGATCACCAACCTGGCCGTGATCAGCATCGTCTCAGGGGTCTTCGTTGTGTTAACCGGTTTGTGGGGCTGGATCTTTAAAATCGAGGCCATCCAATATATATTCAATCGCCTCGCATCCTTGAAGTTCCGAATTAAAAGCTGACCCGGTTGATACAATGGGGCTACCCTTAACTTTTCTCATCGACACATCGGATCGTAGGGTCTGTTTTGGAAATTGACCGATGGAAACCGTTATCAAAATCTTGCCCATTATCGTTGTCGTCCTTGTTGTTTTTCTCATCAGGGAAGGTCTCTCGTTCTACAGGTATGTGAAATTTTGCAAACTTCATGAAGCAGCCAAGACCGGCAAAATCGATAAAGTTCGCAGACTCCTTGAAAAAGGACACCCGGTAAACGCCGTGGATCCCAGCTTTGGTTTGACGCCGCTTCATTTTGCCGTGCGAAACGGTCATGTCACGGTCGCCCGGTGTCTCATCGAAAATGGCGCCAATCTTACCCAACCGTCAACCCAGGGTATAACCCCGCTCGACTGGACGTCAACGTACCTTGACCCCGACCAGCGCGCTGCCCTGTTGGGTGCCGCCGCTGGCGACGCGAACACCGATGAGGGTTAGCCGGCTGTTCGTCCATGCTTACTGAAACCTGTCCATCATGCATTCAGATCATCGCATTTCGGGACAGTGGTCTGAAATCAATCTCCTGCAACAAACCCACTTTCCAGATCGCATAGGCACCAACCCCTTGACAAGAATAAGAATTTTTGTAAATGTGGCGTAGTTTCATCTAACATATCCACACCCGTCTGCCAGAGGAGTCACTGACGATGAAAGTGATAGTTTATCTGCTGGGCCTCACCACCATCGCCATGAGCTCGTTTTTAATCCTTTACACCCGTGAAACGATCAATCGTTCAAGACCTTCTTTGGAACCGTGATGATCGGCTGGATCAGGCAGGAGAAACCATGGCACTGAACAAACAGAGCGTCATAAAACAAGTCTACCATGAACTCGGATTTCCCAAGAATCAATCCGGTGAAGTCGTAGAATCCCTCCTTGAGATCATCAAGGTGACACTGGCGTCAGGTGATGATCTGCTGGTAAGCGGGTTCGGCAAATTCTGCGTCCTGGACAAGAAGGAACGAAAGGGCCGCAACCTGGTCACAGGTGAGGATATCACCCTTCCGGCAAGACGGGTGGTGATATTCAGGTGCTCCGGCAAGCTTCGGGAGAAGATGAACGTCGCCATGAAAACAGGGTCGGATCGACGCTGCTATCCCCGCCTCGCCGCCGCGTTCGCTGTGAAATATACCGTCAACTCGGTGACGTATCGGGATCTGGTCAGAGACGTCAGTGCGGGAGGCATCTATATCGGCAACTGGAGAGCAATCAAGGATGGACAACGGATCAACCTCCAGTTCCCGGTGTCTGCCTCCGAAAAAAAGCCCAGCGTAATGGGAACGGTGATGCGCTCTCAGGATAGGGGCTTTGCAGTGGTATTTGACAATCCGATTGAAGAGAAGATTTGCCGGACGGGTCAAGACCCAGGCATCCAAATTGAGCGTTATCAATCAATAAAGCGTCATGCTCATGAGCCGCCGCGCCTCCACCACCAGCAAGGAGCCTGAGGACGGACCTCCCAAAACGCCGTCTATCCGGAAGCGGATCATGCAATCAGATGATTTCACTTTTCTCGACATGACTTTAAGTGACAACAATTTTTACTAACACCCATTTTGAGACACCAATATGGCCCTCGCAGTTTTTCTTGACAAAAAATGGATTATGATAACCGTGGTCGATTCTGCGTGCCCATCCGGCTAACCCGGAGTTCATTTTGGCATCTGGAGCAAAGAGCCAGCAGGGCCTTGACAAATTTTTCTTGCGAATTCTTTATGGCAATGTGTTAGCCTACTGTCGTTTTGCCCACCGAAATAATACAAACCAACCCTTGACAATGTTAACATATATGTATTCAATATGCATAAGAAGCCGGACGAAATCAATGTCAGATATTACGTGGATGAATCCGGCCACCAGCCTTTTGCGAAGTTTTTTAAACGGGTAAAGGCATGGCTGCTGTCAAGATTACAGCTGCCATTACACGGTTCAGAGCAGGCAACACAGGCGATTCCAAATTTGTGGGCAAGGGTATCTCCGAATTAAGGATTGATTGGGGGCCAGGATACCGGGTCTATTACGGATGGGATGGTACCAAGCTGGTAATCCTTTTATCCGGAGGAGCCAAAAAGACCAAAAAATTACAGACTGCAGATATCGGGAAAGCTCAAGCTTTTTGGGCTGACTACAAGAAACGTGAGCGGAAGGGAGAAGCATAGTGCCGCTTTCAAGAGAATTCAAAGAATTGGCTGTTGCCAGGGCTGAAAAGGATCCTGAGTTCCGAAAAGGACTTATCATAGAAGCGATCAACATGATCCTGGATGGTGAGATCACAGCCGGCCGCATCATGCTTCGAGACTATATCAATGCATCTGGTGCCATGGATGACATTTGCAAACAACTCAACAAACAAAAACCGGCTATCTGCCGCATGCTTGGGCCATCCGGGAATCCAACCTTGGAAAGCATTGTTCCGGCGGCCACTTCTCTGGCCGCTTGAAAATATTGATTTTTCAGTCGGGCCAATTGTGCCTATCAATGTTACCAGAAAAATTTCAACCTATTGGATCTGGTCCCCGATCCACCCCATCACCAACTCCACCACAAACCGGATTTCATCATCCGCGAGCGCCCTACCCTTTTCAATCCGGTGCCATTTCCTCAGACATCCCCGGCAGCATGTCGCCGTCGCATGCTGTGCGATGAAGACAAGATGTCCTTTCATCGGCGTCTGTTTCCCATTATTTATGTTGACTGTTTTTCCCTGTCCTTCTAAAAAAGAACAACCTACCGGCTGACTGAAATTGGGGATGGGTGTTCCTATCCTGCAGCATAAGCACCTGGGTTATCAATACCCCTGGAAGAATGTGGTTGTCACCCCTTGCAAAAAAAGGATCGTGGTATGCAATACGATGACAGTATAGATAATTCCCGGCAGTATCTGCGCCTTGCCCTGGAAATGATCGGCAAACATGGTCTTCCCACGGACCCGTTGAACTACTGCATCTGGTATGAATATGCATCCGGCAAAAATAAAGAGCTGAACACCGCGATAGACAATCATCTGCAAAGCAACGGGACTTTCTCCGAAGAAGTCTGTCGTCAGCTTTTTAATCAGTATATCGCCGGTGAAGCGGAAACGGTAAGCACGCTGGTTCGCGAAGAACTGAATAAAGTTTTTGCTGAAATCATCGGCGCAATCCAAACCACGAATCAGCATTTCTCCCAGTCCGAAAAAAATCTGGGAACAATCAATGAATCAATAGTATCCAACCTGTCGGAGTCGGATCTGGAACGGATCGTTGATCAAATCAAGCATGAAATAAAAAGCCTGGAATCCTCAAGTGGATCTTTCAAAGAACAACTCGAACAGGCGACCCTTGAAATCGATCAACTGAAAACCAAGTTAGCCCGTTACCGCGATGAAGCGCTCAAGGACCCCTTGACCCGAATTGACAATCGCCGTGGATTTGGAAAAAAGCTGAAGGAAACAATAAGCAAAGCCAGAGCCGATGGAACTTCCCTTTGCCTGATTATTGCCGACATCGATCACTTTAAGAAAGTCAATGATACCCATGGCCATCTGGTAGGAGATAATGTTATCAGGATGGTGGCCGCTACTATTAAGGAATCTATCAAGGGAAGGGACCTGGCGGCACGGCTGGGTGGCGAAGAGTTTGCCATTCTGCTGCCTGATACCCCATTTGACGGGGCCATGAAACTGGCCAACGATATGCGCCTTGCCTTTGAGCGGCTGGATTTGAAAAAGAAAAGCACCGGGGAAAGCTTGGGAAAGATCAGCCTTTCCTTTGGCGTGACCAACTACAAAAAAGGTGAAACCGCTGAAGAGTTTGTCAACCGGGCGGATGAGGCCCTGTACCAGTCCAAAAATACGGGCCGGAACAAAGTGACCGGCTTTTGATCGAAGATATTCGTTGGATAAACCTGTTAATCCTCCTGCTTTAATCCTTGTCGGACCAAGTCAACCTGCTGATTTTTCGGAGGCGCTGCCGGCCCTTAAAATCATGGCGGCACGCAGGTTGGTAACCGGTACGGACGCGCCCATCAGTATTTTTTCCACCTCATGCCGCGATTTGAGATGCTTGCTGAGCGACTCGTGATCCACTTCCCCTAATCCGCCCAGGTAGATGGTGCGCGTCAGATTGTTTTGCTGGGCGGCAACCACCATGTTTTGGGCTGCCGTGCGATCGGCCTGCGCAAATTTGCCCTTGGCTGCATTCATGGAGCGGATTCAGATAGGTTTGTTGCCCAAGGCGCTATTTTCTGGGGGGCGCCCTTTCCCAGTGGTATGTCAGATGCTCTTTCGTTCAAGCGCGCGGCTTGGGATCGCGGCTGCGGGTAATTCGTTCAAAGGCATCACGGATGTTCGGGAACATCTGCGGGGCACTTTATTTTTCACGAAGCACCTCTATGCTGATCAACACTTCCACGTCCTGACCGACGACACCCATGTCGACATATTTGCCGCTGCCCACGTTATATGCCAAGCGATCGAGGGTCATTCGGGCCTCGAAACCGGCTACTTCGAGTTTCTTGTCGAACGGAAAATCCTTTTTGCCGAAAAATATAAACGGCAACGATATCTCCTTGCTGACACCCTTAATTGTCAGCGTACCGTCGACTGTGTACTGATTGTCTTTGACGTGTGTAATGGCATGGCTTTTAAAGGTCATAGTCGGAAATTTTTTAGAATCAAAGAAGTCGGCAGAGTTGAGATGTCTGTCCCTCTTGCTGTTGTTGGTATTGATGCTCTTTATCTCGACCTCGAAATCGAAACGGCTGTTTGCCAGGTCATCGGGTGAGAACATTACGGTACCTTCGAATTGATCGAAATGTCCTCTCACGGTGGAATAGATGTGATCGATGCTGAAATAAAGGCCCGTATGATCAAAATCTAACCTCCATTCGGGTGCGGCTGCCTGTGCGTGTGAAAAGATGAAAAAGGCAGAGAAAAAGTATACCGTGTTTTTGATGATCTTTTTCATGATAGGCCTCCAATTTGTGGTTGCGGCTATGGCCGACGAACGGGCCGGCGCTAAATGGTTATGATGGCTCTCGAACGCAGTGCCTAAAAACCGAACATTTCCGTGAAAATTGAACGTGCAGGAAATCCGAGGGCCTTCAGGTCTGCTTTTACCAGAATCATCATCCCAATTGGGGTTGCCCGGAATAGATCATTCCCACATGCTGATTATCGATTGTTTTACCTATCAATTTTGTTGAATCTGTCCTTCTTTTATTGCAGTGTTAGAATAAATTGCCAACTATTTTATTTTATTAATCCGAGGCATCCCCGAATCCTAAATTTTTCCTTGGACCCTGATATGGGACACCTCAACACGACGCGGCCCGTATTCCGCTTTGCCGTCTTTGAAGGTCTGGGGTGCCCTGTTGTTGATCTGTTTTACACCCCGCATAACACCGCGATTGGACAGAGGTCTTTGTATGCTTCTGCTGGTGCTTTGACATATATCCGTCAGGGGGCTACTCAGGTTTGTTCAGTTTCAAAAGGACAATTTTGTAAAATAATGGTTATCTGTCATGGTCGTGCATTCCTTTCAACTTGGAAGCACGGTAAGCGATATTTTAAGAGTTGTTTGTTTTCGGGGACAGCCAAAACATACTGGAC
>JAGTUY010000266.1 GCA_018224455.1 Desulfosarcina sp. | reverse complement strand
TTTTAACCGCAGGGCGACCGCGCCACCGAGTTGCCCGCGACCGCGCCAGGTTGTTTTAGACACCGTACTGCTGAAGTCGGTGTCTTCAAGA
Organism: Desulfosarcina sp.; assembly: GCA_018224455.1. Taxonomy (GTDB): domain Bacteria; phylum Desulfobacterota; class Desulfobacteria; order Desulfobacterales; family Desulfosarcinaceae; genus Desulfosarcina. Next base: position 5,508 of record JAGTUY010000266.1, on the reverse strand, counting down.
CCGGCAAAATGTTTTCCGCCTTTGGAAGCCGATGCCTTGGCTTTTTTGATTTTCTGGGCAGCCTGAGTTTTTTCCAGTTCTTTTTCGAATTTCATCCGTTCGATGATGCGCCGCTGCAGATCCATGGATGTCGATATTTCCTCGCCATCTTCCCATCGGATATCCATGGAATCCCTTCGTACGGCGAGCACCTCGAAGGCCCCTTTCATATTTTCATATTTTTCGCCGATTTCAAATTTAATCTCTTCTGTCATGCAGTTCTCCTTGTGGTGAAATTACGTGAGGTCACGACAACCGCCAAACCATCGATTCATCGGTGGATGGGAATCTCGGAAACAAACAATTCATTGTCGTCGAAAAAAAGCTCAACGCAGCGGTCTTCATCCCTCCTGGACAGGTCGAGCACCGATTCGGCAATTTTTTCGGCGTAAGGCGCGATGGGGTAGAGGTTTGGGGTTCTCAATGTTTCCACCAGTTCATCACAGCCCGCGGCGGCTGCCCTGGCGATGGTCTCTCCATCGTAGTCCTGATCGCATATCAGGTCAAAATGGTCCTCGCGAAGCATGGATGAGTCCACATTTTTGGTATCTTTATCAAGCACAGCAAATTCTTTGATGTTCAGTGTGTTTTTCTTTCGCGACTGACAAATGCGGTATTTTTGTCTCATTTTTCTTTCTCCAGATTTTCCACCGACCCAGCGCATCGAAGCCGTGACAGCCTTGCCAAATGATCAGAGAGGATAGAATGTGCGTATCCCAGGCGAGTTGTCTGCTGCCATCCAAACGGCGGCCTAACAGATGCAGCCCTGTTACACGGGAGGAGAAGTGTCACAACCGAGGGGCAGGGCCGGAAATGGTTCAACAAGGCGAACATTCAGCGTCAGCCTATATGGAACCCAACCGTTTGTCAATTATTCACCCCGTCGTTGCTGCAATCAAACCGTATCCGATTTCTCCAATGAATCCGAGCCTACTTGATGACCTTCAAGGCGTTGCCGCGCAGCAGTCGTTGCTGGAGTTCCTTCAAAATCACATAGGATGCCTGTTCGGGAGTGATCGTTTTTACGCTTGCGATGTCCATGCAGGATTTCATCAACGGATCGTTGCCCGGAAGGCGGAATTCGTTGCGCAGGAAAATGCCGTAGGCGTGGTGAAACCGGACCAGTGCCGCCTCGTTCATGTTGGCCAGACGGGTTCTGTCTGCAAACGTCATATCTTCCGCGAGTTTGTCCACAATTTTTTCCACGGTGGGCGGGAATTTATCCAGAAAATAGTTCATGGGCATCACCCGACGAAAACCGCTCAGCCATCACAGGTAAAGGGATAGAAGTGAAAATAACAATACCCGCCGGGATCACCGTACATCACCTCGGTTTCCATCATACAGGTCCCGATCATATTTTTTGACGCTTCAGCGTACTCGGGAAGCTTTTCTTCCGCCTGTTTACAGGCCAGGCATATGGGCTGGTGATCAAAGACGGAAAGAATTCGCTGGTCCCTGGCAGCCAGCTTCGCGCTGCATCGATTGCAGGCAACCGCACAGGCGAGTTGGTGTTCCCAATGGTCTTTCATTGATTTTACCCCCTAGCAATGATCATTTTCACCAAATGGCCGACCCTAATCTACTAATAATAACGCCGCCATGGTCTTTTTCAACCCGCGCAGCCCGATTGAACCGCATTGGCAGAGGGGTGTATCGTTGCCGCTGCCACCATTCGGATCGATACCATTTAGGGGCAGGGACCGGTGCGCCTGCCACTCATCTCGGTCACCATGACCATCCCCATATGCTCCGTGGTCATCTCTCCCTCGAACCGGTCGCCATGGTAGGTTATCTTTCCATGGCCCTTCATATTGCCGGCCTGTTCGCCGCAGACGACCGACCAGGACACGGTGCTGCCGATGGTCTTCATGTCGGAGACCCTGCAGTCGCCCTGCCCGGGCGAATGGCTCTGGGGAACTGCATTATCCTTGGTGATGCACTGGGAAAAGGTCATCGGGGGAATGGCCATGCCCTGCATTTTCACCTGAGAGGTGACCTCCCACATACCGTCCTGCATATTGAGACCGGAACCGGCGTAAACAGTGCTGCACAGGCTCAGAAGCCCCAGACAGATCCCCAAAGAAAGCCGCTTAACCATTTTCATTGTCCCCTTCATTATATCAGATGGTCATTCTCTGCAGTAACAATACCCGTCATTTTTTGGAACCACAACGAAAAAAAAGAAAGGCTGTGACCGGATCTGTCACAACCGGATGGTAGTCTTGGATCCATCAAGACGATCAACCCTTAAACGGAGGGATTCCATGAGAAAGCACGAACTGACCACCGATTATCACGACTATTTCGAGTATTTCGGAAATACCGAGATCGAACGCATCAGACGACGGGCCGGTCGGACCCTGAGGCGGGACTGGATCATTTTTGACACCGTTGAGGAGGCCATGGATTATTTCAACAGCAAATGCGGTGAATTCGTGGGGTATTACATGTAGTTTTGACGCCAACGGGTACTACAGGCGCCAGTAGTTGATGCCATCCTCTTCGGCATCACCCGGTTCGAAAGCGCTTTTCACATCCACGACCACGGCCCGGCTGCCGCCGCACAATCCGGCCAGACGCGCCAGCCCCATATCCCGGTAAGGTTTGTGGGAAACGGCCACCACCAGGGCATCCACGCCATTGAGTTGATCCAACGCCTTCAGGTCGACACCGTAATACGCTTTGGCTTCGTCGGGGTCCGCCAGCGGATCGTGGACCAGGACATCGATGCCGTAATCGGCCAGTTCGGCAATGATGTCGACCACCCGGGTGTTGCGAAGGTCCGGCACGTCTTCTTTGAAGGTGATGCCGAGTACACCGACCCGGGTGCGGTTGATCTGTTTGCCCTCCTGGATCATCAGTTTGACGACCCGCTCGGCCACATATTTACCCATGCCGTCGTTGATGCGCCGGCCGGCCAGGATCATTTCCGGATGGTAGCCGATGGATTCGGCTTTGAACGTCAGATAATATGGATCGACGCCTATGCAGTGCCCGCCCACCAGGCCGGGCCTGAATGGCAGAAAATTCCATTTGGTGCCCGCCGCTTTCAATACAGCCATGGTGTCGATGCCCATGATGTCGAAGATCATGGAGAGTTCATTCATCAGGGCGATGTTCAGATCCCGCTGGGTGTTCTCGATCACTTTGGCCGCCTCGGCCACCTTGAGGGTGGGCGCCAGGTGGATGCCGGCCTTGACCACGCTGCCGTAAACCTTTTTCAGCAGTTGGGCCGTGGGCATGTCGGACCCGGAAACGACCTTCATGATCTTGTCCACGGTGTGCACCTTATCCCCGGGGTTGATCCGTTCCGGCGAATAACCCACGCTGAAATCCCTGCCGAAGACCAGTCCGGACTCCTTTTCGAGGATCGGGACGCACACCTCTTCGGTAGCCCCGGGGTAAACGGTGGATTCGAACACCACGCAGCTGCCTTTGGTCAGATGGCGGCCCGTGGATTCGGACGCGCTGCGCAGGGGCGTCAGATCCGGAATGCGGTACTGGTCGATGGGGGTCGGAACGGCGACGATGATCAGCCGGCAGTCGCCAAGGGCCTTGGGGTCATCCGTGTAGACCACCGTGGCGGCGGCCATCTCTTCGTCGGAGACTTCCAGGGTGCGGTCCCTGCCGGACTTCAGCTCGGCGATTCTGCTGGATTTGAAATCGTAGCCCACCACATCGAAATGCCGGGAAAGATGAACGGCCAGGGGCAATCCGACATAGCCCAGGCCCACCACCGCGATCTTCTCCTGTTTTGCCGCCAGCGCATCAAAGGTCAACATCATCCACTTCTCCTTGGTTTTCAACAGGTTCGTAAAATACGGACAGCCGCATGCGTGTTTTGACCGTTTGCCAACGCTGGGCAACATACACCATATCTTGCCGGGATAAAAGAGCAATCACCTCGGCCAAGGACAGTCGGCCACAATTACTGATCACCGATAAAAAACGGCCGGAAATCCGTTTCCGGCCGTTTCAGCGCATCGTCGATCTGAGCCAGCAGACGATTGCGGCACCCGGGCAGACATCCTTCCAGGTTGATGTAATTGGTGTAGTGGTCGCTGGTCAGCCGCGATGGCACGTCCAGCAGCCGGATCATCGCGGCCGCCTCTTTAAGCACCCCGTGTGGCCCCAGCATTCTGAAGGCGCCGCTTTCCACTTTCTTGAGCAGGCTGGTGTGCCGCTTGGGCACGAAGGTCCGCAGCCGAATGAAATCCGGGGCGATGCGGTTGAGCACGTCGGCTGTCCGGGTGGCATGCGACAGGGTACCGGCCGCACCGCCGATGCCCAGCATGACATAGAGGCTCAACTGAATGCCGGCGGCCATGGTCCATTGCCCGGCTTCCTCCTGTTGCATGGCAGTGGTGCCTTTATGGATAAGCCTCAATATCTCGTCGTCTCCGGATTCCAGTCCCACATGGATGCGGCTCAATCCCGCACCGGCCAGGCGCTTCAACCCATCGGGACCTTTTTTATGGATGTACTGGCTGGAGCCGTATACGGTAATGCGCGCCAGGTGCGGAAAGATTTGCCGGGCATGCGCACAGATGCGGCAAAGGTCGTCGGTGGGCATGGCGATGGTATTTCCCGCCGGAAAAAAGAGTGTGCGGATGCTCCTGCCGTGAAGTTTCCGGGCCTGATCCAGATCGGCGATAATGTCCGCCACCGGCCGCGCCCGGTATCGGGGGCCGTCCTTGTAGACCATGCAGAAGGTACAGCGGTTGTGTGGGCAACCGATGGTGGCCTGGATCAGCAGTGAGTTGGCCTCGCTGGGGGGCCGATAGATGGGACCTTCGTAGTTCATGGTGTGTGACTAGCCTGAATGAACCGGAAACAAACAATTGCAAGCATCAAATTTTGAACCAATAAATTTCAATATCCAACTCGCAAATCGCAAACAAATTCCAAATTTCAATATCCAACTCGCAAACAAGATCGAAAACCGACTGTTGTTTGCCATTATCGACAGTTGCAATGGCCTTTCACCCGGTTTGTAAATTTAACTTTTGGTGCCTGTGGTTTTTTTGGCTTTTGGCTTTTGACTTTTGTGATTTCATTTTTGTAGCTGGAGCTGTTTCAGCAGCCCCCGCAGCTCCCCCTGACGTAAATGCCGCCATGAGCCTTTGGCCAGTCCGCCCAGCTTCAAATCAGCCACGCGGATGCGGTGGAGGCGGACCACCCGGTTGCCCGCCTTTTTCACCATTCTGCGGATCTGGCGGTTCTTGCCCTCCATCAAGACGATGCGGAAACGATTGCCCGAGAGACGGTGCACCCGGGCCGGCCGGGTCATGACACCGGACAACGGCATGCCTTTTTGCATGGCCGCCAAGGCCTGATCAGCAAGGGGCCACTGCACGGTCACGTCGTACTCTTTTTCGTGATCGAAGGAGGGGTGGGAGAGGCGGTGATGGATGCGGCCATCGTTGGTCATCAGCAGCAGACCGGTGGACTCCTTGTCCAGCCGTC
>JAGTUY010000265.1 GCA_018224455.1 Desulfosarcina sp. | reverse complement strand
CGTCCACCTTTACCGTGAATTGTCGGGGAACCTTCAACCCGGCCGCCCTCAGCAGGCCATGGGTCAATCGCTTGTCATCGCAACGGCTCATGGCAATCGCCGAGGTAAGTTCGGTCAGCGATTCGCGGCAGACCATCGATCGGCCGCCATGCATCAGTTTAAAATAGTTGTGTTTCTCATCGAGCACCGCCACACCGATGCCACGCCGCCGGGCTTCATCGGTAATGATGCGGGCGTAGGGGTTGAGTTTTTCCTCCGGCGCAGATGCCGTAAAATACGGCTCGTTGATCTGGTTTTTGCGTTTGATGCAAAAGACCGGTACCCGTTGGAAGCCCAGTTTTTCATACAATGCGATGGCCTCGGCGTTGTCATGCATGACCGACAGGTCGATGTAGCTGCGGCCACGTGCCATATAATGCTCCGCCAGATGGCGCACCATTGCTTCACCCACCCCCGGTGCCTTGGCCTGGGGATCCACGGCGAGGCACCACAGACTGGCCCCCGACTCCGGATCGTTGAATGCTTCCATATGATCCAGGCCGGTGACGGTTCCGATGATCCGCCTGCTTTTGAGTTCCTCGGCCACCAGATAGGTGCGCAGACGGGAAGCGGTTTTGTGCAGGTAAAAATTGGTATCGGCGGCAACCATTTTTCGGGATCGATAAATTCGGTTGACCGCCTCGGCATCCGTCTTCATGCTCAAACGCCGAACGGAGAATGTCGGCCAGCGTTTGCGTCCCGGACGATAGTCATGAAACCACAGCCGATAGGTATGAGAGGGATCCATGAACAGCTTGTCCGGCCCCATGGAGAGCAGGACATGGGGATCGCGCAGATAAAAAGCGATGTCCCGTTTACCGTCCCCCTCTTTGCAAATGGTATCATACAGCGCGTTGTTGGATTGAAACGTATGCCCGAATATGATTCGTCCCCATCCCATTTCAACGACCGTGTCGTTTTTAAGACTCACGGCATCGGGCCCGGTGGCCGGCTGCCAGCTCTTTAACGACAGACTGGTCATGCGTTCCAGACGGTCTTGGCGGCTATGGGTAGCGTTCATCTGCTTTTCCTCCTTGTTTGGTGGTATGTATGGATAGAGAAGCCAGGTATCAGAAAGCCCTTAAATTCCCTGTACCGTGAGCCAATGCTCAAGCACCGCCATTTGCCATAATTTTGATCCCTTTAACGGGGTGATATGTGCGTCAGGTTTATCGAGGACATGCTCGATGTATTCGGGGTTGAAAATAGCCCGCTGGCGGCTTTTGGATGAATGCAGCGTATCGGCGACAAAGGTCAGGTAATCACCATCCAGGTATTTCAGCGCAGGAACCGGAAAATAACCTTTGGGTCGATCGATCACTTCGTCCGGAATCACCGACCGAGCCGCTTTTTTGAGCACATGCTTGCCGCCGTGACCCACCTTCAACGTTGCCGGTATGCGCGCACTGAACTCGACCAACTCGTGGTCCAGAAAGGGTACCCGTGCTTCCAGACCCCAGGCCATGGTCATGTTGTCCACCCGTTTAACCGGATCGTCGGTCAGCATGACGGTGGTGTCGATGCGCAGGGCCCGATCCACTGCGGATTGCGCCCCTGGCTGGCTAAAATGGTGATGGACAAAATCGAGACTGTGATCGTCACCGACAAATCTGGCATTGACGGCGGCGGCGTACTCAGTGTGTGGGCGATCGAAAAAATGGCTGACATAGTCATAGACACCATCCTTGCTCTCCATCATTGGTGGATACCAGTGATAACCGCCGAAGATTTCATCGGCGCCCTGACCGCTCTGGACGACTTTGACGTGCCGCGATACCGCTTCGCTTAAAAGATAGAAACCGATACAATCGTGACTGACCATCGGTTCGCTCATGGCACGGATGCACCGGTCCAGCGAAGGCAAGACACGCTGGTCTTCAGCCTCGATCCGATGGTGGTGGGTGCCATAGTGATTGGCAATGATATCCGAATAGGCAAATTCATTCCCACCTTCGCCGTTGACATCCTTGAAACCGATTGAAAACGTGTTGACGTCCCACTGTCCGAGTTCCGCCAGCAGCCCCACGATCAGGCTGGAATCCAACCCGCCGGAGAGCAGCACACCGACAGGGACATCGGCGGTAAGGCGGCGCTTGACCGCCTTGCGCAGATGAACCAGCAGGAGTTCCGCCCAGTCTTCAAGCCCATAGTGCATTTCATCTGCCGATGGCGTAAAATCCAAGGTCCAATAGATGGCTTCGTCGACGTTGCCGTCAGGTGTGACGGTCAGGGTCGTGCCTGGCTTCATCTTTTTGACGTCTCTGAGGATCGTATGAGGCGCCGGCACCACCGAATGAAAGGTCATGTAGTGGTGCAGGGCCACGGGATCGATGGCTTTTCCGATATCGTCATACGCCAGCAGCGCCGGCAGCGAAGAGGAAAAACGGAATGCCTTTTCCGTTTTGGAAAAGTAAAGTGGTTTGATGCCTAACCGGTCCCGTGCGATGAAGGTCTCCCCGCTGTCACGATGGGTGATGGCGAAGGCAAACATTCCGTTGAGGTGTTGGACACAATCTTTTCCCCAGGCGTGATAGGCTTTTAAAATAACCTCGGTGTCTCCGTGAGAAAAGAAATCATAGCCTTTCCCCTGCAGTTCCACCCTTAGTTCATCGTAGTTATAGATGGCCCCGTTATAGACGATGGACAGCCCCAGTGCGTTGTCCACCATGGGTTGATGGGCGCGTTCGCTCAGGTCGATGATCTTTAGGCGACGGTGCCCTAGCGCGTTGCCCCCATGGACATGCAGACCCAGCGCATCGGGGCCACGGTTCTTCATCCTCTCGGTCATTTTGATTACGGGCGCGACATCAGCCGCTTGTCCGTTGAAACTGATCTGGCCACAAATTCCACACATGGTTGGCTTGTTCCTCCTTGGCTGGTTGGTCAATGCGAAAATGCAACACACAAACTACCGCAAGGGTATCAAAACAGCATCGATTTCAAATGGGGGGATTTATGTATTCGCGGGATATGCAAGCTGTATTGAACCTGATTGGGTTGTGCCATCGTCGTCCTGCCCGGGGCCTCCTGTGAGAAAAACAGTCCGGGTGGGATAGGCAAAGCCGATGTTCAGTGTTTCGAACTGACGAAAGATTGCCAGATTGATGGCCTGCTGGATGTCCATGTAACGGTTATAGTCCGGTGACAGGACATAGTAGACGGTCTCGAAATTGAGTGAAAATTCTCCGTAGCCTTGAAAATGGGATCGGTCAAATCGGACATGCTCCTGATCTTCGATAATTTGACGGATCAAGCCGGGAATTTTTTTCAGGGTGTCATAGTCGGTCTGATATACCACACCGATGGAAAAGACCACACGCCGTTCGGCCATGCGCTTGTAATTGCGGACGCGGCTTTTGAGAAGATCGCTGTTGGAAAAGACCAGCTGCTCGCCGGACAGGCTGCGAATGCGGGTGGTCTTCAGACCGATGTATTCAACGGTACCCATGTGGGCCTCGACAATGATGAAGTCGCCGATAACAAAGGGCTTGTCCAGCAGGATCGACAGGGAGGCAAATATGTCCCCGAGAACATTCTGCAACGCCATGGCAACGGCAATGCCACCAATCCCCAGACTGGCGACCAGCGTCGTGATCTTCACGCCGGGAACATTATCGAGGGCCAGCAGGGCGGCGATGGTAAACAGCACCGTTCGCCCGACAAAAGACAGGGCGCGAAGCGTGGTGATACGCTCACCGTTTTCCAGCGCATGTTTTTTCTGATAGCGTTTGAACCCGAAGGAGATGAGAACATTGCCCCACCTGGCGATCTGGATAATCACGGCAATCATTGCCAGCGCGGAAACCCAGATGCTCAATTTCGCCGGGATGTCCAACCCTTGGGCGCCGATATTTAAAAATAGCAGGGCCACAATGGGCATCGAGACGCTTTTCACCATCGCAGCAATCAAGGCATTGATATCGTCCTCCCGGCTCTGGTCGAGTCTGAAGAACCGGCGCACCAGAAAGTCTCTGATCAGTTTAACGGCGAGCAACAGCCCAACAGAGACACCCAGAGCAATCAGCCACGTTTCAATCGGATTTCCCCATATGGTGTTATTCAACATTTGATCGCCCATCCATTCTGTGTTCCAGTTTATATCCAATCCGCAATCTCGGGGAAAAAATGGGCAAATCCTTCCAGCACCCCGGCGGCATAGTTGCCGTTCATGCCCTTAAAACCACCTTTGGCGAGATAGAGCCGATCATCGAGCCCCTTCTCGGCCAGGCGATGGCATGCCGTTTTGCGAACATCCTCGGCAGCATTTTTGACCAGGACGGCCTGAAGGCCGCTGACCAGCACATCCAGATCGTTGCCGCTGTCGCCGGCAAATATAGTATTCGATTCCTCAACCGTTTTTTCGTTCATTAAGAATCGGATCGCCCGCAATTTGTTGGCCCGGCGGGGTAAAATGTCCAGCAGCCCAGTATCTTCGGCATCGTCGCGACTCCAGATGATATGGGTCGCGATATCATGGTCGTCAAGAAGGTCCGAAATATACTGACTGAGAGTCCGGGGATTGATCGAAGGGTCCGTGTAATAGCTGACTTTATAACGGTTCTGCTTATCAGGTGCCTGCAGTTCGAGGTCTTTTCCATCCATGTCGGCCAGCCGCTTGGTGATGTCGTCATGACCGCGGCCATGCCAATCCCGGCCGATCTCGAGCTGCCATCCCTGGTTCATTTTCCACCGGCTCCCTTCTACGTGGTAGAGGGTGGTGCCCACATCGCCGATGACAAAATCGGGCTTGGGCAGTTTAAATTCGGCGATGGCCTCTTTGACAAGGTTCTTGTCGCGACCGCTGACATAAGCCAGGCGCAGCTGTGGATGGGCGGCCAAACGGGCGAACAGCGGCCGGGCTTGAGATGATTCCTCTTCGGCACCGTTGGGAATCAGGGTGCGGTCCAGATCACTGCACAGGAGTATTGTCTTCATGGAGCCTAAACACCTTTTTGCCTTTCAGGGCATAGTGCCCCATGAGGGCCGCGGAGGCGCTCCAGCATTGGTGGCGGTTTCCACCGGGTGAGAAATCGCTGCCGTTGACATATTCGGGGAAGCCCCAGGGTTGGTCGTCCATGGACATGGCATTGGCGCCATGGATGCCGGCCAGGTAACGTTTAGCCTTTTCGGTTTCCCCGCGCAACGCCAGGTCGGCCACGTAGAAGCCGGTGACCATCGGCCACAAGCCGCCGTTGTGAAATTCATGGGGACGGTTTTTAAAACTATATGAAAAGGTGATCTGCAGATCCTCCCAATCTTTGTCCACCGGTTTGATGACCGGATAGAAAGCAGGCAGCAGCTTGATTTCGTCCGTTATGACAAAGCGTTCGATGTAGTCGTCGACCGTCCGGCGACGCGACGGGGTGGACACACCGAGGAGCGAGGCCAGTACATTGGCGAATCCATCAAATCGATAACCGTAACCGTGGGGTGAAAAAAATGGCAGCCAGTATTGGCGGGTGCATCGGTCGGCTGCCTTGCGGCCTTTTTCAAAAAGAATCTCGTGATAGACATCGTCGGGGATCTTTTCATCCGAACCGAACCAGTAGTTGGCCTGAATCCTATGCTTCAAAAGACTGATCCGGGTGCGCAAGTCGTGGTCATCGGAGCCGGTGATCTGTTGCCGAATGTGATGAAGGGTTCTCAAGGCCTGCAGATAGAGCAGCTGATCGTAGAGAATATAACCGTTGTGGACATACTCGTCCGCCCAGTCGCCGGTGGCGGGTACATACAGCAACCCCCGATTGTTGAACTCCCAGGCGCCCAGCAAAAAGGCCACCTTCTCGATAACCGGCAGCATACGTTCGATGAAGGAGTCATCATCGATGGCTTGCCAATATTCACCGCATCCGATCACGAACCAGAGGTCCGCATCCACTCGGCCGGTCATGCCGCCGTAGCTGACGCGCCCGCTGTTTAGGTCAACATTGCTGGGAATCTCGCCGTGAGGCCCCTGGTGTTCGGCCAGTGTTTCCAGCGTATCGCCAAGCGCTGCGATCATGTCTTCATCGCCGGTCATCAACGCCGCCAGTCCGATGATAATCCCGTCCCGTCCCCAAATGCGCCGGTAATTATCATTGTCGGTGGGACTGGCCAGGAATCCGTGGACGGTGGTGCATTTTTTTAGCAGCGCCTGCGCCTGGCTGACGGCTTTCCGATGGTCCGTCGTTTTTGGGATCATCATGAACCTCCCTCGGGCTTGGGCAAAGCCTGGTTGCGGTGCAAATCGGTTGGGGCGGTCAGTCTCGCTCGAGGGCCTTTTTAATCTGATCGGCCTTGTAACCGACGATCACCTCGTCACCGATCACCGTAGTCGGAAAAGAGACACGCGCGTTGTACTGTTTGACCTCCTTTAAAACCTTGCCACGTTCGTCCTTGTCGAGGCGATCGACGTTGACCACATCAACAGGTTGATCATAATAGCGCTTCAACAACTCCTTGACGGCTTTGCAGTGGCTGCAAGTGCTCAAAGAGAACAGTTTCACCTGGTGAGACGTCATGCCCGACTCCTATTCGGGATTGTTTGCCGAACGCGGCTTTTCGGCCGGTGCACGATTGAAGTCCGGCTCCGGTTTTTCAGGCGCTGACTGATCCCTCTCCAGCTTTGCGTCAAGAGATATTTTGACACCGGTAAGCGCACGGGATACCGGACAGTTGGTCTTGGCTTTTTCGGCCAGCTCCAAAAACATTTGCTCATCCATACCGGGTACGTCCGCGGTCGTGTCCAACTCGATCCGGCTGATGCCAAAGCCATTTTCGGTTTTGTCCAGATGAACGCCCGCCCGGGTCTGGATGTGATTTTGCGTAAAACCTGCCTCGCCAATAAACAAGGACAAGGCCATGGAGAAGCAGCCGGCGTGGGCCGCGCCGAGCAGCTCTTCCGGGTTGGTCCCGACCCCGCTGTCAAATCGTGAAGGAAAGGAGTAATCGACTTCGAACCCGCTGCTGCCGATTCGCATTTTCCCCCGCCCGTTTTTTAGAGTGCCTTCCCAGATTCCTTCGGAATGTCTGATTGGCATAATCACCCTCCTTTGGTTGCTCCGGCAGATCAGAGATTACCGGTATCGTTGGTGGATCAGGTCAGGTCGACATTAGGGAAAACCGGTCACCTGACGCGTTTAATCATCGCAACAAAATACAGGATAATCGTTTCAACCAGCTGCATCCATGGGTTGCGTACCTGATATATACTTTCTGGATACCTTACCACGTGAAAACATATTATCTCTTGAACTAATTAGGCAGCCCCTGCCCATTAACCAGGATTGCGCCGATGCCGTCGAGAACGGCGTCGGATTTAGGGACCACCTGGTGATCAGCCAGAATTTTTCGCGCCTTTTCGTTGCAGCGCTGGTGCATCTCTTTCGCACCGTTGTCGCTCCAATGCTCGAAACGGCTCCGGTCAGCCAACTGCGGGTTAAATAGTGCCGATTTAAAATGTTTGAAGGTATGAACGTCACCGATAAAGATGGCACCGTCACTGCCGTTGCGGGCTACGCGGTCGATCACATCCAGGGCGAGGGTGTCATCGTCAATTTTAAGCCCATCCACAAAATAGCGGCCCATACCGACCAGTTCATCGGCCAGGGTCAGCATCTCCAGTGAGGAGGTATGCCCGGATTCGATATACCCCACGTCATGGATGAAATTGCAGCGGGAGAGCATGGCCGTGATGATAGAGAGCATGCCTTCGGCACCGGCCTGGGCGTCCACGGTTTTGGCATCGGTCGCTCCGGCGAAAGACCAGATGGGCAGTTTGTAAATCATGTCACGCATATCGGCCAAGGCTGCCTGTGTAAGGCTCCACTCCGTACAGCCGTATGAGATGACGGTGTGGCGCATATCCAATACACTTACGTTGGGCGCGAAAAGAAAGGGTGCGCCTTTGCTGGTCAACTGGTGAATCGTAAGCCCCACCAGATTTTCCGCAATACCCAATGCCATGGCGCCTGCCAGGGTTACTGGTCCCCCGCCGCCGGCATTGCAGCCCGAGGGCAGGCAGATCGGAATCTGCTTTCTGGCACAGAAAACCAGCTTCTCCATCACATTGTTGGGAAACTTCAACGGGCTGATGGCTTCCGAGTAATTTAGGATGAACGGGCGCTGGGCCAGAAGATCTTCACCGCCGGCCACCAGGCTGGCGATTTCGTGGATTTTAGCGATATCCCGGCCGCTGTCGGCGATAAAGCAGATGGGCTTGTTGCTTTGTTTAACCATTTCTGCAAAGACATGGACGTAGATATCCTCGATGGAAACATCCGCCGGGTTTCCCATGGACATCGAAAAATCCATATTGTCCAGACCATCTACCAATTTGGCAAAATTCCCTGTATCCGCCAGCACGGTTCGCCGACGTTCGCCGGTTTCAAGATCAATGGTAAAGATTGTGTCCGAGCCGGTACCAAAGTAAAAATTGCTGTCCACCAACGGCATGGCTCGATGCCCCTGCTGGTCGTAAAGGGTAATCTGGTGCGGCGCCGACTTGATGGCATCTTCGACCAGGCGCGCCGGCATCAACATTCGGCCCTCATCGTCCAAGCGGCAACCGGAATCGATCAGCATGCGCTTCACCTGTGGGTGCGCCATCATAAAACCGGTATTTTCAAGGATTTCAAGGGCGGCATGGTGGATCGCCCAGGCTTGTTCTTCATTCAATACACGCATGCGCGGTCGAAACGTACTGATTTCGGGTTGTTTCACAATTAACCTCCTGGTTGTGGTTTTGGGGTATAGCGGATGGGATCCGGAATTTCGTTTTGCCACGGCCCCAGCCATCGGTAAAACTTCACCTTGCAGGCTCCGGCGCCGTTAGTAGCGGTAGTGCTCCGGCTTGAACGGCCCGGCCGGGGAAACGTTGATGTAGGCGGCCTGCGTCTGGCTCAAACGGGTGAGCGTGCCCCCCAGTTTCTCCACGTGAAGCCGGGCAACTTCCTCATCCAGCGATTTTGACAACCGACCTACACCGATAGGATGGGCGGCCTGCCAAAGGTCCATCTGGGCTAAAACCTGGTTGGTAAAGGAGTTGGACATGACAAAGCTGGGGTGCCCCGTGGCGCATCCTAAATTGACCAGGCGACCTTCAGCCAGCAAATAGATGGCGTGACCGTCGGGGAACAGATATTTGTCCACCTGGGGTTTGATGTGAATCTTTTGTACATCCTGTATGTCGTTGAGTTTCTCCACCTGGATTTCATTGTCGAAGTGTCCGATGTTACAAACAATGGCCTGGTCTTTCATCCCGGCCATGTGATCGGCGGTAATCACGTCACGATTACCGGTGGTCGTGACAAAAATATCACCATGGGTCAAGGACTGCTCCACCGTGACCACCGGATAACCAGCCATGTATGCCTGCAGGGCACAGATGGGGTCGATTTCGGTGACCATCACCCGGGCCCGAAGGGCGGAGAGCGCTTCGGCGCACCCCTTACCGACATCGCCATAACCGCAGACCACGGCGGTTTTTCCTGCCACCATCACATCTGTGGCTCGCTTGATGCCATCCACAAGGGACTCCCGACACCCATAAATATTGTCGAACTTGCTCTTGGTCACCGAATCGTTGACGTTGATGGCCGGGAATAGCAGGTCTCCTTTTTCGGCCATTTGCAGCAGACGGTGGACGCCAGTGGTGGGCTCTTCGGAGACGCCCTTGCATTTTGCCACGACTCGGTGCCAGAATTGGTCATCTTTCGCCAAACATCTTTTGAGGGTGGCGTTGATGATGCGAAGCTCCCTGTTATCGGCGGGTTCATCCAAAATCGCAGGGTCGTTTTCCGCCTGGTAGCCACGATGGACCATCAGCGTCGCATCGCCCCCGTCATCCACAATCAGATGGGGGCCCTGGTCATTGGGCCAGGTCAGTGCCTGTCGGGTACATTCCCAATACTCTTCAAGGGTTTCACCTTTCCACGCATAAACCGGAATCCCGGCTGTTGCCATGGCGGCCGCGGCGTGATCCTGGGTCGAAAAGATGTTGCACGACGCCCACCGGACCCGGGCACCCAATTCGCGAAGGGTTTCGATGAGAACCGCTGTCTGGATGGTCATATGCAGACTACCGCTGATCCGGGCACCTCGCAAGGGTTTGGCCGGACCGTATTTTTCTCTTGTGGCCATCAGCCCCGGCATCTCCTTTTCAGCGATTTCGATCTCCCGCCGCCCGAATTCGGCCAGACCAATCTCCTTTACCCGATAATCCGACCGGGGATCGGACGCTTTCCGTGAACGCTCTGTTTTCATAACCATCGTATGGTTCATCCTTTCAATTATGGTTAGGCAGCTTCTGTCTTCCGGAATATCTGTTTAAGCAAATCGGCCTTGTCAGTTTTTTCCCAGGCAAACCGCTCGCGGCCAAAGTGACCGTATGCAGCGGTTTCCTCGTAGTTCCATCCAACAGGGTTGAGCAACGCCAACTGGTCGATGATTGCAGCCGGACGAAAGTCAAACAGGTCGCCGTCTTCCAGCACGCTCTGAATCGCTAGTTCATCCACCCGGCCGGTACCGTATGTATCGATGTTGATGGACAAGGGTTTGGCCACGCCGATGGCATAAGCCACTTGGATCTCGCATTTATCCGCCAATCCGGCGGCAACAATATTTTTAGCCGCATAGCGGGCATAATAGGCTGCTGACCGATCTACCTTCGAGGGGTCCTTACCTGAAAAGGCCCCGCCGCCGTGACTACCGACCCCACCATAGGTGTCGACGATGATCTTCCGTCCGGTCAAGCCGGCATCCGCAAAAGGGCCGCCCAGGATAAAGCTGCCGGTAGGATTGACATAATAGTCGGTATCACCATCGAGCAAACCGGATGGATCGAGTTCTTGCCGAATCACATCGATGACATCCTTTTCTATCCGTTGTTGGGAAACATGGCCGGTCTGATGGGACACCACCACCGATGTGATTCGGCGGGGCCGGCCCCCCTCATACCGAACCGAGACCTGAGCTTTGGCATCCGGGCGCAAATAATCGATGGCGTTGGTCTTCCGCAAGGTTTCAAAGCGCTCCAACAGCCGATGGCTGAAGGCGATGGGCACCGGCAGCATCTCTGGCGTTTCCACGGTCGCATAGCCGAACATCATGCCCTGGTCTCCGGCGCCCTGCTCTTTACACAACCCGTCACCCTCATCGACCCCTTGCGAGATGTCGGGAGACTGGCCGTGAATGCGAGACAGATACTCAAACGAATCGTGGCAGAAACGGAGTTCAGGATGGTCGTAGCCGATATCTCTGACCGTTTTTCGTGCGATTGCCTCCGTATCGATTTTTTCGAAATCACGGCAGGTAATTTCTCCCACATTGACGACCAGATTGTACCCGGCCATGGTTTCACAGGCAACTCGGCTGCAAGGGTCCCTTTCCAGGCAGGCGTCCAAGACGGCATCCGATACCTGATCGCACAGTTTATCCGGATGGCCTTTGCCGACGGATTCCGAGGTGAACACATGGGGCGTTTTGATCTTACTCATCGATTATCCTTTCTGGGTTTTATTGGAGATATGATTGTCTAATTTCTGAACGACCCCGACTAAACAAACAACCTTTCCATCGGCGCTTCTGTTTACCGCAAATTGATAAATCGTCTCTATGGTAAGTTACGAGCAAGCCGAATCTTTAAGATAAAAGACTTAAAAGTAGAAAAACACCGGAGATTTAGCCGATGCAGTTGAAACGGCGGGGGTTAGAAGTTGTTTTCCTTGCGGCCGACAATGGCATAGTAGTGGAGGGGCTCTCCAGCCATAGAGAGTCGGTGGCAGTAATGGTGCTTGCGGTGCACGTTCAAGCTTTGACCGATCATCTCTCGCATCGTCTGATTATATCCGCTATCGTCGGCATCGCCGAGAAACCGGTCTTTGATGTTGAAGACGATCCAGCTGTTGTTCTCGACAAGGTTAAACGCATTGATAAAGGCCTGGGTGGGAATATCACCGAAGCCCAGAGCAGCCACGGTTATCAATGCATTGAAATTCCATCGATCCAGCGCTTGCATCTCCTTGTCATCCGGTATGCTCAGATCCATCACATAGTAGTCGTCATAAATATCCGGCCGATCTCGGTCGACAGCCTTTTTGGCTTCATCGATGATATCGACGCCGACAATCGCCTCGGTATCGACCGCTTCCTGCAGGTATTCTCCAACGATACCGTTGCCGGCGCCAAAATCGAGCACACGCAAGGCAGAATCCTTCTCACCATGCACTTCCATGGCCTCCTTGAGCAGACCGGTAATCACCTGTGGGGAGTCACACTGAAGTTTGTTGTAGACCACCTCTTCGTACAAGCCGGGAACGTCGTATACCCGATCGTACTCGTGAATCCGGATACGCTGTTGACCTTCGTCAGTAGTCAAATGAAACCATTCTTCATTCTGTTCCAGCATGCTCGCCTTGCTGGGGTACTCGATCTGCAATTTGCAACTATCCATGGAATCCTCCTGAATGCCCGGTTAATATGGATAAGAACTGTGCGCCTACTGTCATAAGGTATGCGATATCTGCACAGCTAAACCCAACAATCTAACAATAAGTGTGCCAAACGTTCTGTTTTTTATTAACATATAGATATTATATATTTTTTTTATCTATTGGATGGATATCCGGCGCACATCGATAATACAATTAAGCCGAAGTTGTATACTTTTTACACAACTATTCAAATACAACGCGTTATATGTAAATTTTATGCACACCTTTATTGCCGAGGCGTATTAAAGAACCATTATAAATTTTTATATTAATCTCATAATAATGCATCGCTGCTGATAACGACGCAACGACTGCCCACCGATGCATCCATGGGAAGGTTTTCCTATTGACTGTAAAATTTTTATACACTAAGTTAGTGTGAAATCTTCAATTAACGTTTATCCCTGAAAATTTTAAAAATGATGCATGAAAAAAAAATAAGAAATAAAGTCAATGTTCTGATCATCGAACGCGGTGTGGAGCTGATCCGCCAACTCAAACGCATCTGCAGCAAAAAGAAATTCGTCATCATGGCCACCCAGACGATCGAACATGGTTTCGAACATTTTGAGGATCATGCAATCGACATCCTGATTCTCACCGGCTCTGTTGCCCGCTTGGGACGGATTCGCGGTATGGGGTTTTTGGACATCATATCGGAAAAAAGCGCCGCCACTCAAATCTTGTTTTTGGCAACCTCAAAGGACATGTCCTTGGTTTTTTCGGCTCTTAAAAGAGGTTCCTATCAGTACGCTAAACTTCCCATCCAGGACGGCGAGCTCATGATGCTCATCGACGCTGCACTGCTTCATCAACCCAAGTATTCCCCCAACCTGCTTCTGAAGTCCCAGTCTCGCAAAATTTCATTTGAAAGCATGGTGGGCGGCTCATCGAAGATGACCGATGTCTATCGGCAGATCCGTCAGACGATTAGTACCGACATGCCCGTACTTCTCACCGGTGAAACAGGCACCGGAAAAGATCTGGTGGCAAAGGCGATCCACCAGCAAAGCAATCGAAGCAACAAGCCTTTTCTACCCATCCATCTTGGTGCGCTGCCGCCGGAACTGGTGGCCGGCGAGTTGTTTGGATACGAGAAAGGGGCCTTCACAGGAGCCACACAAAGCCATCGGGGGCTATTTGAAAAAGCGGAAGGCGGGACGATTTTTCTGGACGAGATTGCCACGATCGATCAAAAAGTGCAGATTAGCCTGCTACGGCTGCTGGAGACCCAGAAATTGGAACGCATCGGCGGAGTCCGTACCATATCCGCCAATGTGCGCATCGTTGCAGCCACCAACGAGAACCTGTCCGAGGCGGTTGAACAGGGCCGTTTTAGGGAGGACCTGTTTTTTCGCTTGGACATCTTCCAGATCATCCTTCCACCGGTGCGTGAGCGCGGCGCAGATATTCTTTTGCTGGTAAACCACTTTCTCAAGCAATTCAGCGACGATTATCACCGCAACATCGTCGGCATCTCACCGGAATGCATCTCCCTGATCGAGGCTTTCGATTGGCCGGGAAACGTCAGGGAGATCAAAAATGTGATCCATCGCGCCGTACTGAACTGCAACGGCGGGATTCTTCATTCCAACCATCTTCCCGAGCGGCTGCAAAGGGCGCGCAAGCAGTCCCCGCTAATAAAACTGTCCATGGGATGCACCCTGAAGGAAGCGGAACGGGAAATTATTTCGCTGACGTTGAAATGGACGAAGAATAATCGCCGTCGCACAGCGATCATGTTGGGCATCAGCCGACGGACGCTGTACAATAAGCTGGACAGCTACAATATCTTATGACCAATTTTCCACCGATGTAAAAATCACCTGATGAGCCCCCGCCGAGTCGGCGGAAGTGCCGGAGCGACATCGATTTGGTTGAAGGGAACGATGATTTCGCGCAACTCGGAAAAGCATTATACAACCTGGATAAGATCGATGTTAAAGATGACTTCTTCTCCAGCCAGGGGATGATTCGCATCGAGGGTGACCTCTTGATCAGAGAGACTTGTTACCGTCGCTTTAATGGGATTTTTACTCTCATCCTCTATGGTAATCCGGCTGCCGACTTTAAGGTCTTCTTCTTTTTCCGGAACTAAGTGCCGGGAAACTTTGGAGACCAATTCAGGCCGCCTCTCTCCAACCACTTGGTCTGGCTTCAGATGAACCGTTTTTTGTTGGCCTTCAGCCATTCCAACGATACTCTGCTCAAAACAGTCGAGGAGTTTTTTCTCTCCAATGGTAAGCTCCATGGGGTCTTCTCCCGTTGTGGTGGCTATTTCGGAACCATCATCCAACAGGCAGGTAAAATGAAACCGGACCTTGTCGCCTTGCTGTGCAGTGCGCATGCATGCTCCTTTATCGGTTAATATGGGATTATTACGATGCAACTTATAAAATACAAAAAACACGAAAAGCGTCGATAATGCGCCTTCTATAGCATCTTTAAAGAATTAAGGTTAATTCCGGCAATATTGACTATAGATGTCATACTGTTTGCGGTTGATTACCCCTTGGGCTAATACTTCTTTCTCATCAACCTCGGCAGGCTCCGTGAATAGACCATACTCCAGTGCTTTAACAGCGCCTTGCGGCGTTATCATCAATGCTTGATCATTGTCCTGTTCGTCTAAATGAATAAAGGTTTGACCTGTTTTCTTATTGTTGCATATTTCCATGATGACTCACTTTAATAAAGTATTTGATACATTGAATTTTTACGCTAAAAGTGCCTCTCCGGCCAATGAATAAACTTCGACGTCCACGGTACATCGAATTTACGCGAAAGCCCTTAGGGCATCTATGGGTTGAACACCCTATTTTTCCCCTTGGTGAACCCTATGGGCTGTGCCGGAACGGACACCCGTTCCGGCACTTTCCCACGGAACCGATCGCTTCAGCGTGGCAATTCGATATGAATCGGCCGTCCGATGAAGCCTTTTCGCGGCTAATAGCGGAGTGGCTGCCCCTGACGTTTGCCTTCAACAGCATGAATCGAAGCATGGGCCTTGAGGATTTACATCCTTTCGTGTTGTCATCATCGGTGATCGACAAGCTGCGTTTTGTTCATCAAATGATTGACCAAGCGCGGTGTTGAAGGGGTTTTATTTGCGATTATAAGGCCAGTTGTCTTTTTACGCTTGATTCGGGCCAAGAAAGCGGGCTGGCATGAGAATTCTGAAAAGCGGATATTCGGCCGGATTCGCATTGCGGGTCCAGACCGCTCCAGTTAAATTGTCCCTGACGACATGGTCCAACATCTGAAAGCGCTGACGGTCTGACAGTTGGTAGACTTTTGGGCGGCATGCGTCCTGCCCGCTATTTTCGCACTGGGCCGACCGACCATCTTCAGTGTAGCATTGGTTCTGG
>JAGTUY010000264.1 GCA_018224455.1 Desulfosarcina sp. | reverse complement strand
GGGGGTTTGAATACTGGCTGCTCAAATTTGATGGGGTTGCGGGCAACCGGGATAAAGAACTGGAGGATCTCAAAGGTTACGGGGTAATCGAATATGCCTACTTGTTGCCTGCCTAAAAATCACGTCAAAACGCCATCTGTGGATGGACACTACCTGTGGCCGACGCGTGCCTGCAGACGGATGAAATTACCGCCCAGCACCGCGGCCTCGATCACCGGATCCAGCTGCAGGCTGCGCACTTTCTGCAGTTCCGAATGCGGGTTGCCAAAGGGAAAGTCCGATCCGAACATCAACCGCCGGTGGCCGTATGCGCTCAAGTATTCGCGAATCTCACCCTGGTCGGCCAGTGCGGTATCCGCCCACACGTTTTCCTGCCCCCACAGACCGGCCTCGGCGATGAATCGGAAGCCGCCGTTGAGCATCCCCAGGTGAGGAATGATCACCCTGATCCCATCTGCCAGGTCCCGGATGAAACGCACCGTCTGGTCGAATTCCTCCTCCAGAACCACCGGCAGGCATCTGAGCCGGATCTCATCCAGGGCCGACCGGCACCGGGGATCATCATAGCAGTACTCCGGCTCATCGGCATGGCGGTGCCACTTGATGCCGCAGTGGGCCGCCGCAAGCTGATCGACGGCAAAGTCGTTCCAGATGAAAAAATAGGGATAGACGGTCAGTTCTGCGGGCTTCAATGAGAGCAGGAAGGCGTTGCTCTCCTTGCGGCGCCGACGCCAGGCGGGCGTGTCCACAAAGCCGGCGTCGCAGCGGTCGTAGATCTCGGCCACCGGTGAGAAAAAGGCCACTCCGCCGATGTCCGTTGTGGCCGCATGCCGCAGATACGCCTCGAATGACTGCGGCCGGCTGCGGTCAAGAATGCCGCAGTGGGCATGTGCGTCGATTACCGATGGCTGTGTTTTCATCCTGCCTTTCACCATAGCGTGCTCCCTGTTGGTTCTCTGTGTTATCGAGCTGGACGGGCCGGTCACCGGATCCCATTGTATTGACAAAACAGGTATCCGTCCACACACTTTATGTTTTCGCCTCTAGCCAGCAATGAAAATTTAAGAAGCGTTGCACCATGCTTTTTTAAAAAAGGGAGAACCCCATGTCTCAAAGCAAAACACACAATCGCCGCATCGTATTGGCCAATCGTCCACAAGGCGCTCCGGTGCCCGAGAACTTCCGCCTGGAGAACACGCCTGTGCCTGAACCGGTTGAAGGCCAGCTGCTTCTGCGCACCGAGTATCTCTCCCTTGACCCTTATATGCGGGGCAGGATAAGCGACGCACCATCCTACGCAGAACCGGTTAAGGTTGGTGAAGTAATGGTGGGCGGAACGGTTTGTCGCGTTGAAGCATCTCGGCACCCTGATTACAAGGCGGGAGAGTGGGTCCTGGGTTATTGTGGCTGGCAGGATTTTGCGCTTTCCGACGGCACCGGGCTGACCCGACTGGGGCAAAACCCCCAAAATGCCTCCTATGCATTGGGGATATTGGGCATGCCGGGGTTTACCGCCTACATGGGGCTGCTGGATATTGGCCGACCCAAACAGGGAGAGACCCTGGTCGTTGCTGCGGCCACCGGACCGGTAGGCGCGACGGTAGGTCAAATAGGGAAGTTGAAAGGCTGTCGGGTTGTCGGCGTTGCCGGCGGCAGCGAAAAATGCGACTACGCAAAAGAGGTCCTTGGTTTTGATGCGTGCCTGGATCACAAAACTTCGGATTTTGCCCAACAGCTCAGCCAGGCCTGCGCCAATGGAATTGACATCTATTTCGAGAGCGTCGGGGGCAAGGTATTTGATGCGGCCCTGCCGCTGCTCAACACAAAAGCCAGAATTCCGGTTTGCGGGCTTATTTCTCATTACAATGCGACGCGGCTTCCCGATGGGCCGGACCGCCTGTCCCTTCTTATGCGTGCCATTTTAGTCAAACGATTAAAAGTTCAGGGGTTCATTATTTTTGATGATTACGGCCACCGCTACCCCGAATTTTCCAAAGATATGTCTGGCTGGCTGAGCACGGGGCAGATAAAATACCGTGAGCATATGGTTGATGGATTGGAAAGCGCACCGGACGCCTTTATCGGCATGTTAGTCGGTCAGAACTTCGGGAAATTAGTCGTCCGGGTGAATGACGAACACTGATTTAGAAATGAAAATACTTGCGAAATAATCGACCGATTCGACTCAAAATTTTTTCGGGCATCTCGAAGATTTGGATGAAGAGGTGCCGATGGTCTCTTCTTCCGGCATGACCCAGCTTAAAGTCGGACCGGAATTTTTCACCACATGAAGGACAGGCCATGAGAATCCCGCCGATGTTCTCGGGAAATCGTAACTGCTGACCGCATTTCGGGCACTTCTTTATCGTATAATCAGTCATGGTTGGATCAGACCTCTCTGCATACCTTCAGAAATAATGTGCAAGGGCGACCCGCGTTTCTGAGAGTCAAAAGCAGACCCCGCTGAAATAAATAAATATCAACGTATCCAAGGCCGCCCCCCATTAGTGAGTTATTTTGGATAAATTCCAAGATTTCTGTTGTCTCAACAACAGGTGACGGCGGAAGTGCCTGGAGAAGCTCCAGAATTTCCGCTCTATTGCCTAAGTTACCACAGGCTAATTCTCCAACAATAAACGGATGGCATGCAACAAAGCCAATATTCAGATGAGAAATAAGTTCAGCATCAGATTCTCTGAAATGTTTGATCCGAACATTTGTGTCAGCAAGGATCATTTATAGCTCCGATCTTCGTCGCCTTGGCATCCGGATTTTTTTCTCGCTTCCTCCAAGTGCAGCCAAACGTTTACTACTCTCGAGGCTAATCAGTGTCTCAAGCCCCTTGCGGACAAGTGCTGTTTTTTCGTTTATTCCTGTAAGTTTTGATGCTCTTTCAACAAGAGCGTCTTCAATATTTAACGTTGTTCGCATTTCCGGCTCCTCTATGTATGCATAAATTATACATACTTATGTGCATAAGTAAATATAGATTTTGCAAGAAATTTCATCAAGCCTTTTCGCAAGTAATCTTTAAATCTATTGACCCAACAGTCTATGCAAATTTTCTGTAGCCACCTTGCGGGCCACCGTGGGTTGGAGATCGCCCAGCGCCTTGCGGACCTTCTTGACACGAGTCTGATATTGCTTTTGGAAGTCTTCGATATCCGATGCATTAATGGCTGCCAAGAAACGATCCGGGTAGGCCTCGATGAGTTCCTTCCATGCCGGAATAAATCGACCATCGTCATCAACGAGTCGATTTGGGAAAGCAGACTGGTCCTGATGCAACCAACCGAGATCGCAGTGCAGGTTCGGAAGCTGCTCTAACCACGTACGCACCTTGGCTGGATCGCCAAGCCCGCACCAGTGGCACCAGATAACGAATAAGGAATTGATGTTTTGCGTAGCCAAAACATAATTTTCGTTGAACTGAGCCGTCGATTCTATTTGGATTTTAAAGCTCGGTGCTTTAGCGGAAGGATAACCGTTTCTACCGGTCCCCAATGCCCCCAAAAT
>JAGTUY010000263.1 GCA_018224455.1 Desulfosarcina sp. | reverse complement strand
GAATTGCCGGGATCATCGATGTGGTAGGAAAGTTGGGCATCTGCAAATCCTTTCCGACGGTAGTGCTTTAACAGTAAATCCATGTCCTTTTTGAGCCGGTATTCACTGAACCGGCCAATGCCGGGAAACAGCGCACCTCTCCAGACGGTCATGCGCCAGGCGAGCGAATTTGTTGCAACACCCCGGTTGCCCTCGAAGATCAGCCTGCCGAGCACGTAGTGGGGGCCCTTGTCGATGTCCACGAGGATGACGGCGCTGTCGTTGTCGCTGTCCCGCAGGTCTGTTATCGACACATTAGGTTCCACGTAGCCTTCTCTCTGATAACGGTTGATGATGGCCCCGGCCTGGGCGGAGAGGTTCTCTGGGGTGTATGGGTCACCCGGGTAGAGCGTCATCTGGTTTAAAATATCTCTCTCGAAAAGTGGATATTTACCCCGGATGCGGATGTCCCCAATGGTTCGATAGGGAGTCAGGGTGAAGGTCAACGTTTCACCGCCGGCCCCAGAGCTGGAGTCAACATGGATGGCTGAAAAGCGGCGACTGAATTTGAGTGCATCGATAGATGCCTGCACCGCGGCTTCATCAAAGCGGTCCATGGGGTACGACCCGATGAGGCGTTTGGCCATGGCGGCGTGACGCTCCCGTTGGTCCGGTGGACCATCGATGACCACCTGGATGTCTCTGATTACCGTCTCTGGCTCATTTTGTAAAATGGCATCGTTGTCCACGGTGATGGTGTCTGCAGCCAAACCCCGGGCGTACGGAACCAAGAGAATACCGAGAATCAACGCCCACAGGTGGATCTGTTTTTTTCCGTATTGTCCCTTCACCTGCACCTTCACCTGAATTCTACCCGGAATACCAACTCGGTTCCGAATATGCCTTGGTTGTCCTGAAATCCGCTGACCAGTATATTCTCGAGCAGTTTATACTCCGTGATGGCGCGTTGGATGATTTCACCATCCTTGGACGACACCGCGTATTTGACGGTCATGCGATCGGAAAGATGCTTGCCAACGGTCACCTTGACGCCGGCGGTCTCCTGCCCATCGCTGCTGCCGTTGGCTTCCACCTCCAGAATATCGACCCCCGTGGTTTTTTTAATGTCGGCACCATAGGTTTCGGCAATCATTCCGGCCATGATCTGGCCGGTGGTGCGCTGGGCACCCCCTTCACCGGCGGTCAGTTCGCGGGCGGTTCGGCCGAACAGGATCAGCGACAGGATGTCCGCATCGGTTTCGGTCGGCACCGATGAAAGCTTCAGATCCAGATTGTCCGGGGTGCCTTTGATGGCCAGCCTGATCGTCCAGGTTCTGATGGTCGTCTCGCTTTCGATGTCGATTTCAGCTTCTGTTTTATAGGGATTGATAAAGTCGATGATGCCCTTTTTAACATCGAAGGTCTTTTTCTGAAAGGTGACGGTTCCGGTGTCCACCTGGGCCCGACCGCTGACAATGGGACGCGCCAGGTCCCCCCCGATTTTCAGATCCGGACTGATCTCAAGCTGGGCCAGATTGTTTTGGACCACAAAGGGCTGCCGATGGCTGACCCCGATATCCAGATTGACCGCGCTGAAATAGGGGATCGTCAGGGGTTTGGCCGCAGGTGCGACGGTCCGCTGACGGGCGGTGGCCATCTGCAGCAGATTGATTTTGACATCTCTGTAATAGACCCCTTCCAGCAAAATGATGGTTCCTCTGGCAGCGGCGGTCCGGCCGCTGCTCGCAATTTTAATATCGCCATTAAGCAGCACGGCCAGGGTGTCTGGAACTTCCAGCGGAAGGGATTTCGCATCGATGGAAAGATTGACTTGCGTCGGCGTAAACGTTTCATGCGCGATGCTGCCGTTTAAACTGAACGTTCCCGTGTCCAGCAATCCATTCAATGCGTCGATGCGGACAGTGTCGGGCGTCAGGTGAATGGTGCCATTCAAATCGTGAAGTTTTTGAACCAGGCCGGGCACCGTCATGCCGATGTTTTCCAGATCGATGCGTGCATCGATTTGAGGGTCGGCAGTATCGCCGGCAATTTTTCCCTTCAAGACAAGGAAGCCGGCGGCATCGGCCAGTTCATCGCTGAAAATTTTCGCTGCGGTCAGTGGAATCCGGCCGTCGATGTCCATATTCAGTACGCCGCCGATGCGGGCATCACCTTTCAGGCGAAGGCGGCCCGAATCGAGCAAGGCCACCTCGAATTCGGGGATGCTCAGTTCCTGGTCGGACAGTTTGGCTGAAATGCGGTCGGACCGGATCAGTGAGATGTCATTAAACAGCAGGTGAAATGTGTTCAGGTCTACCTGTGCCGAGGCGTTGGCGGCGTCACGGATATTCCCGGATGCCTGCACACGGCCGGTCAGTGTACCGTGAAAATCCGGTTTTCCAGCAGCTTTGAGATAGCTGCCGATCTCGGTGCGGTCAAATGTCAGGCGGGCATCGAAAACTCCCTTTTTCAGGTCGCAGGCGGCGTCCACTTCGAAATTCAGGTTGCCCGTGACACTGGCCAGCCTGTCATGGAGGCTGAAGGTGAGGTTGACATCCTCGATGGCACCATCGTTGACGATGATGTCGGAGACGGTCAGACTGCCTTCAATATCCGGGTTCTGCATGCTGCCCTGTCCGGTGACGTCAAACCGCAAGATCCCGTCACCTGGAAAAAAGTCCTGCAACTGCTGGATGCGGGTGACGGGGATACCATCCGATTTGATCTTAAGGTCAATCGTTTTATCCAGTCCCACCCATCCGCCGCCCTCGATCTGTTCGCCGGGGGCGACAGCAGCGAGGAGCCGGTCCAGCCACAGGCGCCGGTCCGCCAGACGGGCCTCGATGGAAATGGTCTCTATGGCCTGGCCGGCCAGATTGGCCTGTCTGCCGACCAAGGTGAGCCGGCCGACGGGCTTTCCAAGATTGCCCGTCAGCGCGCCGGTGAAAGTGAAATCGCCACTGGCCGCATCGATAAAATCCCCCGGCTCCAGATGGTCTGAATCGGCGGTGAAGTCAACCGGCGGGTCATCGACCAGGCGCAGGGTGCCGGGAACCAGCAATTGGATGCTGCCCGCCGCGTTGACCCTGGAATCCCGGTTGCGCAGCTGAAGTCGATCCACGAAGAGTGTGCCGGCATTCAATCGCAGGCGGGCATCGACCTCGCCGATACGGACAACATCCGTGCCCAGTGCCCTGCCGTTGAGGGAAAGCGCACCCGTCAGCGATCCAAGGGGGCCATTCATCTGCAGCCGGCCGTCAATGGCGCCGTTAACAGGCAAAGATTCCATGACGTCGGCAGCGGACAGATTCGTCAGGGTTAGATCAAGGGCGTTAACGAATTCGGGATCGATGCCGCCGCTGTCCGGCAGCAGACGCAGGCGGCCATGGCCTTGGATCCGGGAGCCTCGGCTTTTCAAGTCCAGGGCGGTCAGGTTCAATCGGCCGTCATGGTCCATGTTGGCTTCGACGGTCAGATCGCCGATGGTATAGGCATCGACTTTCAGGTTTTTGGATGCCAGGTCGACCGAGAATTGAGGTCGGTTCAAATTGCCGCCCACGGTCAGTGCCGCCGTGCAGGCACCGTTGACGGACGGTATCCCCATTACGGCCAGGGCCCGGGAGAGATCATCCGCCGTCAAGGACAGTTTTCCGGCGAGTGCCCCGTCGCCCATCTGAAAACGGCCGGCCCCGGCCAGCCGAACATCGTCGGCTGCGGCGTTGAGGCGGGATATGGAAATGCTGCCGCGGTTCATTTGGGCGGATAGATTCGCGTCGGCATCGATGGGCTGCGCCATGCCGGGGGCGAGCAGACCCTGTCCTGAGCCTGTCATCGTCAGCCGGGCGGAGATTCCCGATGGCTTGATGCCGCTTCCGCTGACCGAGGCCCTACCGGTCATTTTGCCGCCGAGGTCGGTAAACGGTTTAAGCCACGGGTTAAGGTCAGGGATGTCCTGCACCAGGTTGAGGTCGTAAGCGATGGCGTCGACATTCTTTGGCGGCGCGAGAAAGCCGGTTGGAAAGGCTTCACGAAGGTTAACGGTTCCATTCAACGTAAGCGTGCCGCCGGCTAGCCGCAGTGCTGCCGAATCGATCGTCACCAGCCGATCATCGAGGTTGATGGACAGGTCACCGCGGTCCAGCGGCTGGCCGGCAATCCGGCCGTCGTCAACGGTCAGGAATAGCTTGGCATCCGGATTGGCCACGGTCCCCTTCAGGGTGAGCCTGGCGTGTACGGGACCGCTATGGTTGCCGGAAAGATTAAAAATTGATTTCAATTCGAGTAGTTGACTGTCGACAGAGAGAACGCTGTCGATCAGGGGTGTCGTGGACAGACTGTCCGCCGAACCGGACAGGTGCAGCCGGGTCTCGCCGGAGGTGACATCGAGCTCAGGTACGCTCAGTTGGTCGCCATTCAGATGGGCCTTCAAGACGATGCGGGCCGGTTGAGGGTTTATTCCGGTGCTGCTGAACCGTAAACTGCCCACGACCAGTTCCAGGCCAGCCGATCGGGCCATCAGATCGCCTTTGGCGGAAAGGGCTAGC
The DNA here is from genome assembly GCA_018224455.1 of Desulfosarcina sp. Taxonomy (GTDB): domain Bacteria; phylum Desulfobacterota; class Desulfobacteria; order Desulfobacterales; family Desulfosarcinaceae; genus Desulfosarcina. The sequence continues at coordinate 14,752 of JAGTUY010000263.1, read as the reverse complement.
CCGGTGGCTTCTATGTGCGTGGCATCATCGGATGGGGTAAACGTGAACCGGCCGTCGGTCAGTTGAATCGATTCGCAGACGAGATTGAACGGAAATCCGGTGCCCTCGGGCGTCGGCGCTTCCGTTGCCGTATCCTGTGCAGGCGATACCAGGGCGTTCACCAGGTTGATGCCCGCGGTCTTATCGACGGCCAGGTCTGTCCACGGACCCTGCAGCAGGATGCGTTCTATTCGAATTTCCCGATGCCACAGGGCCTGCCAGTCAAGTTGCACGGAAAGGTGGGTGAACCCCGCCAGGGCACGCCCCTGGGGGTCTTGAAGCGCAACCCCATAGAGGTCAAGGCCCGCTCTTAGCAGGGACAGCCGGTGGGATTCAATGGTGATCGTCCCCGGGATCACCGTGTTGATACGGGACTGCACCCAGTCAAGGCCATGGTTGGATTTGATCCAGAATAGGGCGCCCCAGAACACGATGCACACCGCGGCCGCCAGGGTAGCGGCGATGAGCAGCATGGGTTTGAGCATCTTTTTCATGGGTACAAAAAATACCGCCTTCCGAGGAAAAGGACAATCTTAAAAGGCGGTATTTCCCATGTTTTTAAATTGAACGAACCTGTCGAGCCGGCGGCAGGGTTCATCCACGCGTCCAGATCGGCATGACCAACGCGGTTTTTCAGCAACCGGATTACGCGCCGGATGCGGCCTTGGCCGATTCGATACCCTTGCTGAAATCCGTGGGCACGGTGGCGGACCTGCCGGCCAGTTCCCGGTCCAGCATCATCAATCCCTGGGGGTTGTCTTTAATGAAATTGAGCTGGGCAATCATGTCGTTGTCGTTTTCCTCTTCCTCCACCTGCTCGGTTACATACCATTCCAGAAAAATCTGGGACGCATGATCTTTTTCGGTAATGGCCAGCTCCATGAGATCGTTGATGGACTGGGTAATGTACCGTTCGTGGGCCAGGGTCTTGGTGAACATGTCAAGCGGTGACTCAAAGGCAGCGGGCGGCTCTTTGATGGCGGCGAGCTTTACCCGGGCACCCTGCCGCTGGATATACTCGTAGAACTTCATGGCATGGAGCATCTCTTCGTGGTACTGCACCATAAACCAATTGGCGAAACCCTTGAGTCCTTCCTGGTTGCAGTGGGCCGACATGGCCATGTAAAGGTAGGCCGAATACATTTCCCGGTTGACCTGCTCATTCAATGCCTGGGTCATTTTATCACTGATCATGGATCTCTCCTTCCCGATATGAAGCGGTAATTGGTAAATGATATACAACAGCCTGTTTACCGGCGCTTGCTGCCATCGTTGGCGCCAGGCCGGGTGGTGCTGTGTTAAAGGCAGCCGGGCAAGCCAAATCATCATGGCCGGTAAACAGGTCAATGGTAATCATCGGCAACCCTGCCTTCAAGGGTGGACAATAAAGTGGATACCGCTGTTGATAAAGGAAAAGAACGGGGTGTTGTCGGCTAGATGATCCCCTGGTCCAGCATGCTGTCGGCCACCTTGATGAAACCGGCAATGTTGGCGCCCATGAGATAGTTGCCCGGACTGCCGTATGCGTCGGCGGCGGCCAGACAGGTGTCGTGGATGCCCTTCATGATGATCTTGAGCCGGCTGTCCACTTCTTCACCCAGCCATGTCAGGCGGATGCTGTTCTGGGTCAATTCCAGGCCGGAGACAGCCACACCACCGGCATTGGCCGCTTTGCTGGGCGCGTAGAGGATCCCCTTGTCCATGAAAATATCCCGGGCGTCGGCGGTGCACGGCATGCTGGCGCCTTCGCAGACCAGTTTGACGTTGTTGTTGATCAGGTGGTAGGCGTCCTGTTTGCTGATTTCATTTTGGGTGGCGCAGGGAAAGACGCATTGGGCGCGGTGTTGCCACAGGGAATTCGACGCCTGGCCAGGGGCCGCCGGTGTGTAGGTGGCGTGGGCATATTGATCGACGTATTCGCTGATTCTGCCCCGCCGGATATTTTTCAGGCGGCTGACGAACGCCAGTTTCTCCGCATCGATTCCGGCTTCATCGAAGATATGGCCCGATGAATCGGACAGGGTGACCACCCTGGCCCCCATCTCGATCAATTTGCGGGTGGTGGCCTGAGCCACATTGCCGGATCCGGAAACCAGGCAGGTTTTTCCCGAGAGGGTGTCATTGCGGGTGGCCAGCATCTGGGCGGCGAAATAGACGCAACCGAACCCGGCCGCTTCAGGCCGGATCAGACTACCGCCCCAGCCCAGCCCCTTTCCGGTCAACACACCGGTGAATTTATTTTTCAATTTGCGATACATGCCGAACAGATAACCGATCTCGCGTGAACCCACACCGATATCCCCTTCGGGTACATCCGTATTCGCACCGATATGCCGGAAAAGCTCGGCCATAAAGCTCTGGCAGAAGCGCATGACTTCACCGTCCGACTTGCCTTTGGGTTCAAAGTCCGTTCCACCGGCGCCGCCGCCCAAGGGCAGGGTGGTCAGGGCATTCTTAAAGACGTGCTCGAAGGCCAAAAATTTTAAAATGCTCTGATTTACCGATGGGTGAAACCGCAGTCCGCCCTTGTAAGGGCCAATGGCACTGTTCATCTCCACACGAAATCCCCGGTTGACCTTGACCAGGCCCATGTCGTCAATCCAGGGTACCCGAAACGTGATGATGCGTTCGGGTTCCACGATCCGTTCTACAATGCTGTGGTGGCGGTATTCGGGGGTTTTTTCCAACACCGGTCTGACGCTTGTCATCACGTCGCCGACGGCCTGGATGAATTCGTTTTCGTGGTTGTCTCGGGCGAGCGTGTGTCGAGGAATATCGGTCATGTCAATCACCTTCGGGTTGGAATAGTATTAAAAATCAATTTGTTGAGCCATGTTTTGTAAAAAAGCTATTGTTTCTTGGTACAGTGGCCGATAATGTGTTTACAACCGTACAACAAGGAGTCGCGAACATGGAAATTAAAGGCAGTCATATTCAATCCAAACTCAATGTTTTCCAGAGCGCGCAGGTGCTGGGGAAAAACGAGGATACGCTCAAGTCCGAAAAGTCTGAAGCGTCCACACCCCGACTGGACCGGGTGGCGCTGAGCGGCCGGGGGCGGTCCATTGCCGATGCCCAGCGGGCCATGGCCGCCGTACCTGACGTGCGTGAGCCGCTGGTTTTCCAGATCCAGACCGACCTGCAGAATGGGACCTACGTCTTTGACAACCAAAAGGCCGCGGAAGGCATCCTCAGAGAATCCATGATTAATCAGGCTGCCCTCATGTGATGCGCCGGCAGCTTCAATGATGCACAAATATAGGGAGATGGTCTTGCCGCCGTCTCCCTTTTTGTTGGCCAACTATTTTTTTCCTGATCCTCCGTGGCGATGGTGGCCCGTTTCTGCACAACGGTCAGTTTGCCGGTGTGGATGGTCCCGTTTCGCTAAACGGCCTTTTCCTATTCAGCTCGATGGTTTCGAGACCCTTTTGGGCCTCCGTGATGTCCTCTTCCACATAGCGCAGATCGGTTTGGTAGGTAGTCAGATTGTCATTCAGCACCACCAGCTGCCGCTCGATCGATTTTACATTTCTGCGTCCATAGGATCCGCTTCGTTTACGGTAATACGCAGCATCTTTTTCCGCCTCGGCAATGCTGGTCTTGTTGGCAGCTATTATTTTTTCCAGCTGCGCTTTTCGTTCTTGGAGCCGCGTCAACTGTATTTTCAGCTGCTCAGCCTGCTGCATTGCCACGCTATCGGGCTGCGTCGTCGGGTCGGGCGGCACTTCCGTCTCAGCCGGGGTGGAATAACGGATGACGCTGTCGACCTGTGAGCGCTCTTCCGGCGGCCGGTCGGTGATGTGGATGTTGCCGTCTGCGTCCGTCCATGTGTAGACTTCGCCGGCGGCAGCCGGGCTCATGAGAACCAGCACGGCCCACAGCACCCCAATGGTCACCCACACCACCTTCATGCCTTGCCATCCTTCGACTGCCGCTTTTGAAACAGTTCCCTAATCCGTTCCAGTCGTTTTCGATTGACGCCAAAATCGGAATAGCCCACGCGTGAGGCGGATCTCATATGGATAATGGCAGCGTCGGGGAAAAAGAACTCCACATCGTCGACAAACCGCATTATTTTGGATCGGAATTCCACGTGAAGGTAATGGTCGGTCTGGGTCATGATGCGGGTACCGGCCATTCCTTGAACCACCTGCTTGATGGTCTCCAGGGCGACGTTCTTGCCCCCTTCATAGGTAATGGGGTCGATGTGGTGCTGTTTGTCACCACCCTGGCTGATCACGCAGTTGGGTTTGTCGGAACAAGGAGTAAGCCGTCCGCCATTGAGGCCGATATTCCCAGGCGGTTGCCCTGTGCATCCAAACAGGATGGCGCCTGCTAACAGGATGGATACCTGCAGCGGCTTTGCGTCAGGCTTCATCGCTGTCACCGGTCGTTGTGCCACTGCCGTCATGAATGTGTTTCGGATTGTACGTCTCAAATTCACCGCTGCCATAGAATCGGAAGGGAATGTCCTGATCATCCACCACGGTAATGTTATAAAGGGCACCTGGCTCCCCCGTTTTCGCCGCTGCACTGGTGGCCTGCCACAGTTTCCAGGCATAGCGCCAGGCCGTAACATCCGAGTTCAGGGGGGCTGCTTCGGGGGGCGGCGAAAGACCGGCTTCGACCCCCGCTTCGGTCTGCTTGTGGAATCTGACCCGGAACCCCTTGGGTTTACGGATCCACCCGTTTTCGATCAGTTTCAATCCGTCGACAATTTTCATTTCTTACTCCCGGTCAGATATTTTCCTCGTCTGACGCTTCACGAGCACTTACTCCCATCAGGCCCCCCGGTGTCGGCCGACCTGATCCACCAGCCCGAGAGCGGTCATGATTGATGTGAAGGTCCAGCTGCGGGAAGGCAAACTGGATGCCCTCGCTGTCAAAGCGCAGCTTGGTTTTTTCCAGCAGGTCGCAGCGAGCGACCCAGTAGTCCTTGTTGTCCACCCAGCAGCGTCCCCCAAGATCCACAGCGCTACTGGCCAGGTTGAGGACGTACACCATTGGGCCCGGCTTGGTCTTCACCCGGGCCTCTTCGGTCATTATTGCTTCCAGCACCCGCTTGGCTTTGAGCAGATCCTGGTCGTAGCGGATGCTCACATCGACCTTGATTCTTCTGGTTCCACTATACTGATAGTTGATAACAATGTCATTGAGAATTTGCCGGTTGGGAACGAAAAAAGTCTTGCCGTCAAAGGTTCTCATGCGGGTGTTGAGAAAAGTCATGGCTTCGACTTTTCCGAGCAGATTGCCGGCTTTAACGGTATCTTTCACCTTGAACGGCATGGTCGGCATGAAAGGGCGGAAAAAAATGATCAGGCCGACACTCACCAGGGAGATGATGGTCAGCAGGCGCAGAATGTTGATTGGTTTGGCCCCGAATTCTATCGCTGCGGCGGAGACCACGATGGCTGCCAGAATGATGTACACCGTGTTACAAAAAACCGGTATGAGCGTGGATGTCGGCACCATTCGGCGCAAACCCTTTCGCAGACCCTTATCTATCCATTTGGCCAATAAGAGTCCGACGATCAAAACCAATAGGGCCAGGACCATTTGGGTGCCGTGCATGGTCATCGTTTCGCCGAGCTTCTGGAGACGGGACAACCCACTTTCCATTGATGGTGTTCTCCTCAATGTCGATGATATAAAAAAGGGCGATAACGTTACGACGGCGTTGGAAACAGGGCAATATTAAGGGCTATTGGTTTTCAGGGATTTGGCATAAAGCAAGCAACCATCCTACCGAATAGGTGCTTTTTTGAATAGGACTTTTTAGCCCGTGCGTCAAGATCACACTGAAATAATTGAGGACAGATACAGCGGATGCGGATGAACCACGTATTTCTGCGGTTTACCCGGGCCTTGAGATGACGCGGTGGAGCTTTTCCTTAAGGGCCTTCATCTCGAAGGGTTTCTGGATAAAATCATCCGGCGGAACTACATGGGTGAACCGGTCTTCGATCTGCTGCCGGGTATACCCGCTGGTAATAATGACTCTGGCATCGGGTCGAATCATCCTGATCTGCTGCATGGTCTCCAGGCCATCCATGCCGGGCATGGTGAAATCCAGCAGCAGACAGTCGATGCGATCCGGCGCCTGTCTAAATATATCCAGGGCCTTCTGACCACTCGATGCCGTCCGCACGGTGTAACCCATTCGTTTGAGGAACTGATTGGCGATGTCCATGACCATCTCGTCGTCATCCACCAGCAATACTACGCTGCCCCGATCAGCCGCGCTTTCGGTATTTGCTTTTTTGGCCTCACCCGGCCGCAGGGCAATGCCCTGTATGGGAAACAGTGCCGTGAACACCGAGCCCTCATTTTTTACACTGCTGACCTTTATGGCACCATTATGAGATCGGATGATGCCCATGACCGCCGCCATGCCAAGCCCACGGCCGGTGAACTTGGTAGAGAAAAAGGGGTCGAATACTTTGCCCAAGGTCTCCGCGTCCATGCCAAGTCCCGTGTCGGCCACCTCCACATAGGCGTACATGCCTTCGGGCATATCTTCTTTCAGATAGGTGGTGGACAGATAATCCTGGTTACATCGCATGGACCCAGTGGTGATTCGAACCCGACCTTTTTGCGCTTCCAACGCTTCGATGGCGTTGGTGATAAATCCGGATATCATCTGGCGTATCTGGTCGGCGTCAGCAGCCACCAGCGGCATGGGGTCGGCCAATTGCATGTCCATCTTCACATTGGCCATTTTGGATTCGTCCAGGTTTTTCAACACCGCTTTTACCATTTGGGACAGGTCTACCGGGATGCTCTCCTTTTTCAACTGGCCCACGTAGGTGAGCATCATACTGCTCAGGTCCGCCGCTCGCTGGGAGGCATTGGCTGCCCGCTGGATATTGCGGGCGGCGGTTGATTCCGCGGGCAGATCCGCTTTGGCTATTTCAAGGTTGCCCAGGACGACCATCAGCAGGTTGTTGAAATTATGGGCGATGGAACCGGCCATGGTCCCGAGGCTTTCCATTTTTTTAGACCGTTGAAGCTTGTTTTCGATGGCGGTTCGTTCGTTGTCGGCCTTTTTGCGTTCGGACAGGTCTCGTGATATGCCCAGAACGGCGCTGGGTTTGTCGTTTTTATCCAAAATGAAACCGGCGGTGATTTCGACGGGAATGAGGGTTCCGTTTTTGTGATACTCATCCAGTTCCAAGGTCATGGAATAGTTTTTTGGGTCAATCTCTCCTGTCGCCGCTCGCTCCATGGCTTCGCCCAACGCGACGACCGTTCGCCGAAAGGACTCCGCTGTCAGATATTGGTCAATGGCCAGGTCGGAAATTTCATCGGGTGTATAGCCTTGGGTCTTTTCTACAGACGGACTGACATACTTCATTTTTAATGTCTCAACATCGAGAATCCAAATGACGTCCGTCACGTTCTCTGCCAGCAGGCGATAGCGCTGTTCGTTTTCCTGCAGCCGTGAATAAGCGCGTGCATTGACGATGCCGGCGGCCACTTGTGAGGCGATGCCCATGAGTAGGTGTACATCGCTAGTGGTGTGATTTCTCTTGGCGCCCTTGCTGTCCACTAAAAGCAAACCCACGGGTTCTTTCTTATGAATCAGGGGGACGCTGATTAGGGCGTCGACGTTGAGGCGCTCTATCAAGTTGATGCTGTTCGGGGCCATACCGTCGATTTTTCCCTGCATATCGCTCAAGTATACCGGCTGGCCGTTTTTCAGCGACTGAATGAACCTGTCGGACGTGTTGTCGAGATTGATGTCAACATCCATTCGGTCGAGGAACTGCCGCTCTGCCTGGGAAAAGCCGTAGCTGGCGGCGTGACGAAGCTGGTTGTACCCATCATCGCACAGGGCGATCATTCCCCGGGTGAAATCCAGGTTTCGCGACATGGATTCCAAAACGGTATCGAGGAAGGTCTTCTCCTCCAGGATGTCCGCCCCGGCCAGGCCGATTTCCTGAACCAGCTTGGCGTTCTGGTAGCGGTTTTCAATCTCTTCCATGAGATGGCCGGCACTGCTGCCCTGCTCATTGAGCATGCCGGCCAACTCTTTTTTTTCCATTCGACTGCCAGCCAGCAAAATAGACAGGACCACCATTCCCATGCTCAGCGTCGTAATGATCCAGAAGGTCAAGGACAGGTAAAGATACGTGGCGGCGGCAACGACGGTGGTCAGCGCGCCGGCACAGGCGCCTATCCGTTTCCAGACGGTGGAAGGCTTTTCCCGCCAGGTAATCAGGTACTGGCAGGCGTCATCCCCGCGATGCATGCATCGCGGATGGGCCACCTGGGATGCTTGATCGGTCAAGATCGCACCGACGGCCTCGAAAATTCCCTGACGGTTTTCACACTGAAAAGGCTCTTCCCGGACTTCCGGCCGGACGGAAACCGTCACTTCCGCCCGATTTTTTCCGGTGATGGTGGTTTTGCACGAGTGCCCCTTCGACCATTTGGGGTAGAGTCGATCGACGGCCTTGTACATGGCCGCGGGTGTGATGAACTGGAGACCATACTGCTTGATCGTTCCCGTCGATTTCAACTGCAGCGCGTGCAGGCCGACCTTGTAGGCAATCTTTGGATCGCTCAGTGCTTCGTCCAGACAGCGGTGAAATTGATTGATTTGTATCTGGTTTAAAAAATGTCCCTCATCGTTGATGTCGAACCGGCTGAGTCCGCTGCAGCGCAACAGCGCATCGGTATCGACATCCACACGCTGGGATTCCAGATAGTTGATGTAGTTGCCGATGATGCCGCTGTTGTAAAGCGGTGTCCGATCGTTGAAGGCGGACTGATCGGTTGAACTGGCGGCTCTGTTCAAAAATAGTTGCTCCCGGCCATCAAGGTTGAGAAACGACCCGGCATCCGGACCGTGCAGAATCGATATTCAATATCGGCAAGCTGCCGATTTTCAACAGGGTAATCGATGCGGGTGTCCGATACGGACGATAAAAAACCGGCTGTTTACCAATGCCGGCGGCCCATTATGGTTATATGGCATGAAGGGAAAGCGCCTGCCCCCCCAACTTTGTGTTGGCGGTTTCGAGCAGATCGCGACTGGAAATGACGGCGACCGCCTTTTTGGCCTGGTCGTTGCCAAAATATCGGCCGGCAGCGTCCGCCACCGCCTTGCGGGTCAGTTTTAGCAGGTTTTCTTTGTGGTGCATGCGTGTCTCGTCGGACAGTCCAATAATTCGGCGGTAGAAGGCTTTGCGGGCAGCCGGACCCGGCGGGTCGGGCTTATCGATTTCCGAGCAGACCTGCAGAATGGCCTCTTTCACGTCCTCTTCGGAAAATTTACCCGAACGGATGAAATCGGCCGCCCCATTGTAGACCTTCAGGGTACCCACGATATGGGGATCCCGGTAGGAACCGAAGCTGAACAGCCCGTCTTCGGCGTTGTAAAGGGCGAATCCGCCATAGGCGCCCCCTTTTTCCCGGATCTCCCGATGCAGGTACATGGAACGCAGCATTTTGGCGATCACCGACAGGGCGGGACTGTCCGGATGGTCAAGCCGGACGGTTTGAAATGTCTGGGCCACGAAAGAAACGGCCGTCGAAGTGCTCCATCCTTCCATGGGAAAACCCGGCGCCACGTTCAGCTGGGGTGGTGCGAAGCCGTCTGTTCCGCCGGCTGCTAGTGCACCGGTCAGGGTATTCACGGGGTCTGCCGCCTTGGCCAGCATCGCCTTTTCCCCGATCAGGGCCAGTTTCACATTGTTCCGGTAAAAAAGCGTCCTGCCGATAGCCTGCAGGCTGGCGGTCAGACGCTGCATGCCGCCATCAGCCGTTTCTGCATCCACCTGCTTGGCGGTGTGCAGCTGGTGGATGCCCCCCCAGATTTCCTGGAGGTGATTGGCAGGGGTAAAGTTACGTGAGGCCAGGGAGATGGCCAGACGATGGCCGTTGTGGACCACGGCCGCCTCGAGACCCGCCCGGTATTCCAGGACCAGTTGGCGCAGCCGCGTGTGGTTGGTAAAATCCACCTGGGATGTCAATTCGTGAAGGATCTCGAACATCCGATCCTGGTTTCGGTTCAGGCATTTACCGGAAAACGAGACAAAAGGCAGACAGTCGCCGTCGTCGTCAAACCGAGTGCGGGCGTTGGCGGAAAAACCGATGCCGCCGGTATACAGGTCCATGCGACGGGCCATTTGGGTGTAGTCGCAGCCGGTTGTGCCCATTTTGGATGCGGCGTAGCAGAAAAAGGGCACCAGCGGCAGCAGCTGGTGGTCGATACCACCGGCCCCCAGGCCTCCCGAAAAATAGAAAATGCCTGATGTGGGCTGGTCATAAATCCACACCGGCGGTTGAAAGGCTCCTATCGCAGGGTCGATGCGCACCACGGAAGGGGGAATGTCTTCGCGTTGCAGGGTGGGCAGGCAGGCCAAGTTTTCCTGGGTTTCCTGCCGCTTTTCCAGGGCTGCCGCATCGGCCCGGATACCTGCCAGATCGGCATCGCCCAATCCGGCCAGAATGTCCGTCAGTTCTTCGTCTACGCGCTGGTTTTCGCGTTCGGCCATCTTCTGGTCCGGGACCAGGGTGAAACGGACCCGGTGGGGGTTGTCCAGAAAATCATTCCGGATGCTTTCCTCCAGGAACCGGCCTTTGGCCAAGGCGTGTCGGAGACGGCTGAAATCCGCATCCAATTGGAGCATTCGTTCCGGGTCGCCGCCGTGCATCCAGCTGGCCGAAACACCGATCAGCAATTTGATACCATATGGGTAGGGGGTGTTGGTGACCTCTTTGCGATGAAATTCGATCTGGTGGATGGCCGACTCCACCAGTTCCGGATCGATGCCATCGTCGGCCAGGCGTTTCAGAACGTCAAAGACGATGGTTTCGATCTTTTCTGCGTCGGATTCGGAGACATCTTTCAGGCCCACAGAGAACATGGTGTCCCGGTTTTCCGCATCGTAGCCGGTGCCATCGGAGAGGGCCGTGCCCAACTGGCTGTCCATCAATGCCTTCCGCAGCGGCGAGGCTGCATTGCCGATGAGCACCTGTTCGATCACCGCGGCAACCAATACCTCGAAGGTGTCCTTGATATCGGCCAGCAACCATGCCACGCAGGCCTGGTATCTTTTTGCAGGATCCTCGCTGCGATCCAGCGGGTAGTGATAGACCACGGTCTTCGGCGCCGTCCACCGGGGCTGGGCGGGAACGTCCGTTTTCGGATCGATGCGCGAAAACCGGCTCAGCACCCGCTCCTCGATCAATGCCAGGTGGTCCTTCAGGGACAGATTGCCGTAGGTGTAGAAAAAGGCGTTACTCGGATGGTAGTGGCGGGCATGAAACGCTTTGAGCTGCTCGTGGGTCAGCGATGGTATCACAGCGGGATCGCCGCCGGAGTTGTTGCTGTATGTCGTGTCTGGATAGAGGGCGCTGAGCAGAGAGCGAACCATCACCTGATCCGGCGACGACATGGCGCCCTTCATCTCGTTGTACACCACGCCTTTGTAAACCAGCCGAGCATCCTTCCCTATTCCGGTGACATCCAGCCGGTGACCCTCCTGCTTGAAACTCAGTTCGTCGATAACGGGGAAAAAGGCCGCGTCCAGGTAGACACGCATGAGGTTGTAGTAGTCTTTGCGGTTCTGGGTGGCGAAGGGATACATGGTCCAATCTGAGGCGGTGAAGGCATTCATGAATGTGGACAGGCTGCGCTTAAGCATGGAAAAGAAGGGATCGCGCACCGGAAACCGTTCGGAACCGCACAGTACCGTATGCTCCAATATATGGGCGACGCCGGTGGAATCCGTCGGGACGGTCTTGAAGGCCACGCCAAAGGTGTTCTCCCGATCCGTATTGCTGATGTGGATATGCCGGGCACCGGTGCCTTCATGTTCCATCTGGTAAATCCAGGACTGGATGTCCGTGAGATAGGACACCTTGTTAACCGCATACCCGCCCAACCGGTCTCCGGGGACGATGCCGGGATTGTTGGCGTCTTTTTGCATAGTCATGAAGATCTCCAGTGCCGCTTGCTTGATTTCGGGTTGCCCGTGCGGGGATGGCTACTCCACCGCTTTGTAAATGCCGCGGCTGACCCGCATAATTTTTTCAATTTTGTTCAATCGGAAAATAATGTTGCGCAGCTTCTTGTCATCGTAGCCGGTCTGCTCCCGGACGTTAGCGATGCCGATGCCGTTTTTGCTTCGTCTGATCAATTCCAGGACGGTTTCCGTAGCGTTCGCGGGGGGCGCGTCATGGTTCTTTGCCGCTGACCGCTGTGACCGTGGGGCCATTGCTTTAATCAGTTTTTCCAGGCGGTCGAGCCGGTCGTTGAGGCCGTCGATGTCTCGTTTCGTGGGGATGTTGTAATTGTGCATGAAAAATTTGACCATCGCATCGAAGCTTACCGGTTTTCCTTTTCGTTTGGTCATTGCAACCTCCTTGGGTACTTTTTAAACCTCGCGGATGTGACCGCCCGGTTCAATGCAAACAATCAGCCGGCGGCGTAAATGACTGCATGGTCAAATCAGACACCCCGTCAAGCTAAGGGACAACCTGTCCAAAGTCAATGGGCAGGTCATTAGAATGACATTGAAAACGTGATTGTTATCAAGTGGTCTGAAGACCTGATATCTTGTTGCCTTTGGGGGGCTCTTGTTGTATGGGAAAGCCTAGACAGTGAAACGGAATCGACGATCCCATAAGATCATGAGGCGGCATGACTGAAGGCACCCTGTTCAAGATCAAGAAATACGCGCTGCACGACGGTCCCGGTATCCGAACGACGGTTTTTTTCAAAGGATGCCCGCTGTCGTGCCGATGGTGCCACAATCCCGAGGGGCTTGACCCACGACCCCAGACGATGTCGCGCCGAACGTCGTCAGGGGAGATCCACGAGACGGTGGGGATCGTCCTCGGGGTGGATGATTTGATCAAGGAGATCGAAAAGGATGTGCTGTTTTACGATGAATCCGGGGGCGGGGCCACCTTCTCCGGGGGTGAACCGCTGGCTCAGCCTCAATTCCTGGAAGCTGTGCTGGCGGCCTGCAACCATCTGGAAATTCACGCCGCGCTGGACACCAGCGGATTTGCGCCGCCGGCCGTCCTCGATCGGATCCTCCCCAGGCTGCAATTGGTGCTCTTTGACCTCAAGATCATGGATGAAAAGCAGCATCGGCGATATACCGGGATGTCCAACCGGACCGTTCTCGAAAACCTGAAGCGGATCGCTGGCAGCCGGACGCCTGTGCGCATCCGGGTCCCCCTGATACCCGGCATTACCGACGGCAGGGCCAATATCGCCGAGATCATCCGGTTCGCGCGCACCCTCAAGACGGTACAAGGGGTGGACCTGTTGCCGTTCCACCGGATTGGGGGTGAGAAATACCGGCGATTGGGAATGACCGATACCATGGCCGAAGCCGCCCCCCCGATGACTGAACGGGTGGCGGCAATCAAACACAGATTCGAATCCGCAGGATGGACTGTATCGATTGGAGGATGATCATGAATGATCGCATCAACCGTTTGAGAACCCGGAGCCTTGCGGCCACACCCAGCCTGTCGGACGAGCGGGCCCGGCTGCTGACCGACTTCTACAAGAGCGGCGCCGCCCGGACCGAACCCATACCGATTCAGCGGGCCATGGCCATTTCCACGATCATGGAGAAAAAAACGATCTATATCGGACCCGACGAGCTGATCGTGGGCGAACGTGGACCGGCGCCCAAAGCCACGCCCACCTACCCGGAGGTGTGTATCCACTCACAGGCGGATCTGGACATTATCAGTGGCCGTGAGAAGGTCGCCTTCCTTGTGGATGAATCGGTGCGGCAGGTTTATCGTGAGGAGATCATCCCCTTCTGGCAGGGGCACACCATCCGCGAAAAACTCTTCTCTCATCTGCCCGAATCGTGGAAGGAGGCTTATTCCGCCGGTATCTTTACCGAGTTCCAGGAGCAGCGCTCTCCGGGACACACCGCATGCGGGAACACCATTTACCATAAGGGGTTGCTGGAGTTAAAGGCAGAGATCCAGGACGCGTTGGCACGTCTGGATTTTTTCAACGACTGTGATGCAATGGACAAAAAAAACCAGCTGGAGGCCATGGCGCTAGCTGCCGACGGGATGATCGCATTTGCCCGCCGCCATGCCGATGCGCTTCTGCGGATGGCCGAATCGACGTCGGGCCCGGATCGTAAGGACGAATTGATGCAGATGGCCGCCATCTGCCGGCGGGTGCCGGCCCATGCCCCGCAAACCTTCTGGGAGGCGCTCCAGACCTACTGGTTTGTCCACGTGGGGGTCATCACCGAACTCAACCCCTGGGACGCCTTCAACCCCGGGCGATTGGACCAGCACCTCTACCCGTTTTACGAAAAAGATCTCGCCGACGGCCGGTTGACCAGGGAGCGAGCCAAAGAATTGCTGTGCGCCTTCTGGATCAAGTTCAACAACCACCCGGCGCCGCCCAAGACCGGCGTCACCGCTAAAGAGAGCAACACCTATGTGGACTTTGCCCTGATCAACGTCGGCGGGTTGAAGGCCAACGGCAGCGACGCCGTTAACGACCTGAGCTACCTAATCCTGGATGTGATCGAAGAGATGCGCCTGCTGCAGCCCTCGTCCATGGTGCAGCTGAGCAAGAAAAATCCGGATCGATTTATTCGCCGTGCGCTGAAGATCGTGAAAAACGGGTTCGGTCAGCCGTCCATCTTCAACACCGACGCCATCGTCCAGGAGCTGGTGCGCCAGGGAAAAACGGTTCAGGATGCCAGGG
>JAGTUY010000262.1 GCA_018224455.1 Desulfosarcina sp. | reverse complement strand
CTGCATCCAGCAAAAGGATGCCATCACGATCGGTTACCGCGTGGGTGAGTCGGCAGTCGGGCATGGATTGCTTCCTTGGTCAATTTTTTACCCGTGTCATGTATTGGCCGGTCTCCGTGTTCACGCGCACAACTTCTCCGGCGGTCATGTATTCGGGCACCAGCACGGATACCCCGTTGGACAAGGTGGCGGGCTTGTTGCGGTTGGTGGCCGTGGCACCCTTCATCACCGGAGCGGTATCCACGATTTCCAGATCGACGGTCTGGGGCAGTTCGATGCAAAGGGGCAGACCGTCCCTGAGCAGCACCGTGATGCCTTCCAGGCCGTCGATCAGCCATTGGGTCTGCCCTTCGAGGGTTTCCTCCGACAGGGTATGCTGCTCGTAGTTTTCACTGTCCATGAAGGTGTACAGGTTCTGGTCCCGGTAGAGAAAGCTCACCCGGCGTTTGTCCACCGCCATCTCTTCCAGGATATCATTGCCCTTGTAAGTCTGGTCCAGTTTCTGCCCCGTGATCAGCGAAGCGTATCGGACCTTGTAAAGGGTGTTGGCCCCCCGTGCCGATGGTGTGTGGACGTCAACCTGTTTGATCTGGTAAGGGTGGTTGTCAACATTGATGATGTGACCTTTTTGAAGGTTGCTGGCTTTTGGCAATGGTGTTCTCCTTAATGTTGACGCCTATATATCGCTTATCCGGGTTCAGGGCAATACAGTTGAATTTGAAATGAGCAGACACCATGTTAGACATGGGGCGTAGGTGTTCACCGTATTCGTGGGAGTATTCGGACGCCCATCACCCAGACCGGTTGAGGATAACATTGAACGATCACAACACCTTAGAAGCGCTGCGGCAGGTCGCATTAGCCCCCGAACAACAAACGCGCCTTTTTAGAATGATCGC
Organism: Desulfosarcina sp.; assembly: GCA_018224455.1. Lineage (GTDB taxonomy): Bacteria > Desulfobacterota > Desulfobacteria > Desulfobacterales > Desulfosarcinaceae > Desulfosarcina. The sequence continues at coordinate 12,133 of JAGTUY010000262.1, read as the reverse complement.
CGCCACGTTTAGAGCCGCCATCGATGCGCGATCACCGAAAAACCGTCCACCGGGAAAAGCGGGACTCAGAGCCGAAAAAGGCTACTACCGCCTGCTGTACCTGGAAGGAAGCCTTCACGAAAAAGTCAACACCCATCAACCAGCGGAGCCCGATTCCCTTGCCTACGATTGGGACGCCATGATCGACATCATGCGGCAACTGGCGGATATCCCCGAACTTCACTCGGAAATCCTGGCGGCGATCGAAAACGCATTGAACCCTCCCTGCGGCTTGCCGTGGGGAGGGCTCAATTGTTAGCCGGTTCATCAATTTTACAGAACATCTTCACATCCGGGCTCTGCTCCTGCCTGAGCCGGTATTCCGGGCGGCTCTCCTGTACGAAACCCAACTGACGGTACAACGCTTCCAGGCGGGGGTTGTTGGTCAAGGAGATAAAGCGCGTATAGCCTTGTGTCTTCATCAGCGCCATGAAAGATTCTACCGTATGCACACCCACCCGCTGGTTGCGAAAACGAGTGGATATAGCCAGAGCCCCCATTTCCACGGTCTGCGCATCGATGGCCTTCTGCTCTACACAACCCACGACGATGCCGTCGATGGCGGTGACGTAAAACCGGTGCCGGTTTTTTTTCAGGTAGGCTTTGGTGCGCGGTTTCAAAAACCCCGAACGCTTGTACATCTCAAGAATACGGTGAACGATCGCCACCTCTTCGTCGGTTTGCACCTGGCGGAACGATTCCTGGAAGTTGTTGGCGATCAGCGTGCCCGCCCCTTCCACGGTGAAGAGCTCGTGCTTGATGGTGTTTTTGCCCGCCGCCAGGATGTGCACCCGGTCACACTGTCCCGCTTCGATCTTGCGGCAGATGCACGCCATGGCGCCTTTGAAGTTGACGTTGGCGATCAGGTCGCCGAAATCCGCCAGCGATTCAAGGACCCGGCCGGTGGTGATGGCGTTGATTTTATTCCCCTGGTGGTCAATCAGATACCGGCGCTCCAGAAAAATGACCTTGAACATGGATTCTTGATGGTTGAGCACCGCATCGTAGAAATCGATCTCCGGGGGAACCCGGACAATGGCGGTATCCGGCAACCGCTTCGCCAACCGGGCAATCAGCTTCTGGTTGGCGAAGCGATTGGGCATGTTGTGGAACAAGACGGTCAGGGCGCCGTAGCGAGCCAGGAATTTGATGTCGGTGATGATCTCCTGGAAGTGATCCCGCAGAATGCCCTCTCGACAGGCAATAAAGACCGCCCTGCCGGCAAGGGCCCGCGCATATTCTTTCAGGTAGAGTTTGGGCATGGTTAGAAATCGTGAATGCCGGTATAGCTCTGCGGCGTAATCGCCAGCAGTTCCTTCTTGACACGCTCGGCCACATCCAGGGTATCGATAAAGGCGACAATGGCGGCCTGATCGATCGCCGCGTGGGTGCGGGTGAGGGCCAGCAGGGCCTCGTAAGGTTTGGGGTAGCCTTCCCGCCTCAACACGGTTTGAATGCCTTCGGCCACCACGGCCCAGTTGTTGTCGAGGTCTTTTTTCAGCGCCTCCTCATTGAGGATCAGCTTGTCCAGTCCCCGCTTGAGTGATTTGAGGGCGATGAGGGTGTGACCCAGCGGAACCCCGATGTTGCGGGTCACCGTGGAATCGGTCAGATCCCGCTGAAGCCGGGAGATCGGAAGCTTGGCCGAGAGGTGTTCCAGCAGGGCGTTGGCCAGCCCCAAGTTGCCTTCGGCATTCTCGAAGTCGATGGGGTTGACCTTGTGGGGCATGGCCGAGGAGCCGATCTCACCCTTTTTGAGGGTCTGTTTGAAATAGTCCATGGAGATGTAGGTCCACAAGTCCCGGCACAGGTCCAGCAATATGGTGTTGATCCGCTTCACGCCGTCGAAAAAAGCGGCCATGTGGTCATAGTGTTCGATCTGGGTGGTTACCCGGGAGCGGTGCAGTCCCAGCCCTTCGTTGACCAGCCGATTGCCGAAAGCAATCCAGTCGATATGCGGATAGGCCGCATGGTGGGCATTGAAATTCCCTGTGGCGCCGCCGAATTTGGCGGCGAAAGGCACGGCTTCCAGCAGCTTCATCTGCTGGGCCAGACGATCCACGAACACGTATATCTCCTTCCCCAGCCGGGTGGGTGAAGCGGGCTGGCCATGGGTCCGGGCCAGCATGGGCACCGGCTTCCATTCCCGGGCCTTGGTCGTCAAGTCGGCCACGGTCGCTTCTAGCGCCGGCAACATCACGGCCTGCCAGGCCTCTTTCAGGGAGAGGGGTACGGCCGTATTGTTGATGTCCTGAGAAGTAAGGCCGAAATGGATAAATTCTTTATAGGCGGACAGGCCCAGCCGGTCGAAGGTGGCTTTGACGAAATACTCCACCGCCTTGACATCGTGGTTGGTGGTCTTTTCGATCTCCTTGATCGCGGCCGCGTCTTCCAGAGTGAAAGCTCGACAGGATTCTCGCAGACGGCCGATCACCGCCGCTTCGATATCCGCCAGCTGGGGTAGGGGCAGCCGGCAAAGGGCGATGAAGTATTCGATTTCCACCCGGACCCGGTAGCGGATCAGGGCACCTTCGCTGAAATAGTCGGACAGGGGGGCGGTAGCCCTCCGGTAGCGGCCATCCACCGGGGAAACGGCAGTTAAGGGAGAAAGGGTCATTGGACCTCCTCAATTATTCGTGAAATGATAGGCGGAAAAAATCGCTTTTGATCCGTCGATGGTCGAACGTCTTCTGATCCAGGCCGCTTATAGAAAAATGGTCCGGCAATGTCAAACATGGCAAGCGAACCGCAGAATGTCCAATGCCCAATCTCGAATGTCCAAGGACGGAATCGCTGCGCGATGGCAATACGATAGAAAGACAGGCGTTGATCTGCCGATATTCTGCGGTTCCTTGTTCGACATTGGATATTCGTATTTTCTGTTTGGTTGTGTTCGGCGTTTGCCGTTCAACCAATCACTGCCCCCCTGTCAACAGTGCCTGCAACATCGTTTGCCGCTGGCTGGTGTCCTGGTTTCTCACCGCCATGGCCATGGCTTTGCGGGTGCCCACGATAACCGCCAGCCGCCGGGCACGCGTCAGGCCGGTGTACAGGAGGTTTCTGAAGAGCATCTTGAAATGCTGGGTGAGCACCGGAATGATGACCACTTCAAATTCGCTGCCCTGGGATTTGTGGATCGTAATGGCGTAGGCCAGGTCCAGTTCAACGACGTCATCCCGCTGATAATCCACCGTCCGGCTGTCCGGGAAAAAGGAGACCGTGCAGGTCAGCGCCTGGTTGTCGATCCGGACGATTTCGCCGATGTCCCCGTTGTAGACACCCAGGTCATAGTTATTCCTGCGGTGGATGACCCGGTCTCCGGTTCTGAAGCAACGTTCCCCGATTTTCAGCTGGGGTTTGCCCTCTGACGGAGGATTGGCCGCCTCCTGAATCATGGCATTCAGGCTCATGGTGCCGAGGCTGCCGCGTGTCATGGGGGAAAGAATCTGGATTTCACGGCCCGGGCAATATTTGGGGACCCACTCTACATACAACCTCCTGACGACGTCGGACGCCGACAGACCATGGTGAAGTGAAGACCAGGGGTGGATTTTTTTCAGGACGGAAACCAGCTCTTCGACGTGAGTGCCGGCCCGAGCCACCTGATCCAGATCGATGTGTTCGAATTTCCTGGGGATGGTCAGTTCTTTCTCATAGGGGACAACCGGCTCGCTGATTCGAAACGCATAAAGATTCTCTTCTGCTCCCGGGGCCGCGGCGGACAGCCGCGCATCATAAAACCGTTTCACCCTGGATACAAAACGCAGCTGCTCCCCGGTAGCTTCAGCCGAATCCATAAAAAAGCAATCGGCACCGTTTGTCCATAGCTCCGGTCGGTTAAACGGCGAATCGATGTATGGCATGTCGCCGCGATTGATCGCATGGGCGTAATTGATGATCAGGGACTGCTCCGCCTGCCTGAAAATCCGGTTCAATCGAAAGCAAGAGACCCGGCCCGAAGCGATGACGTCCCGCAGGACATTGCCGGCGCCCACCGAAGGCAGCTGGTCGGCATCACCGATGAAAAGAACCTGTCCCCTTTCCGGAACCGCCTTGAGCAGGGATGCCGTCAAGCTGATGTCCAGCATGGAGCATTCATCCACGATCAGAACATCCGCATCGAGGGGATTCTCCTCGTTTTTCTTGAAGCGGCCCAGCTGCCATTCCAGCAGCCGGTGGATGGTCTTCGATTCCTGGCCGATGACATCGGTCATGCGCTGTGCCGCCCGGCCGGTGGGAGCGGCCAGCAACACCCGCGCGTTAAGGGCTTCGAGCAGCTTCACGAGGACAAGGGTCGTTGTGGTCTTGCCCACCCCGGGGCCGCCGGTCAGCACGGAGAATTGCCTGCCCACGATACTCCGGACAGCCGCCGCCTGCTCGTCACTCAATTGGATGCGGCTGCTGCGGCAGTAGTTGGCGATCCAGTGCTGCACCCGATCCATATCGATGGGAACCGACCCGTCCATGCGGGCGATTTTGCGGGCCACAAACAACTCGTCAAAAAAGAGTGTCTTTGAATAATAACAACGTTCGGTGCCGCCTGCGGGGTTTTCGCGTTCTCGTAGCATCAGCATACCACCGGCCTTCATGTCGTCGAGCAATGCAGGCAGGCGATCGCTCACGTCCAAGGCCAGCAGCGCATTGGTCTGCTCCCGGATTTGTGCTTCGGTGAGGTAGCAGTGGCCAAAGTCCCTGCTGGCGGCCAACACGTGGCTGATCCCCGCCATGATTCGCTGCCGGCTGTCGGTTTCCAGACCGATGCTCAGGGCAACCCTGTCCGCTGAAAAAAAACCGATCCCGTATAGATCCCTGGCCAGCCGATACGGGTCTTCAGTGACGGTGGCGATGGCCTGGTCCCCGTATGCCTTGTAAATCCGAACCGCATAGAGCGTGCTGATCCCATGGGATTGCAGAAACATCATGACCTCACGGACGGCACGGTGTTCGATCCAGGCTGCACGGATGGTCTCCAGTTTTTTTTCTGCAATCCCCGGAACCTCGGTGAGCCTGGCGATATCCCCTTCGAAAATGTCCAGCGTTTTTTTGTCAAAGTGCCTGACAATTTTTTTGGCCGTCTTGGGTCCGACACCCTTGATGAGCCCCGATCCGAGGTACTTCTCCAGTGCGGCGCTGGTGGCCGGTTTGAGCGCTACGGCACAGGTGGCGTTAAATTGCCGGCCATATTTGGGTTTGACTGTCCAGCTACCGGTAAATTCCATGGTCGCACCGGCAAATACCCGGGTCTGGTGAACAATCACGGTTTGCGGCTGGTGGGGGTTGTTGAACGGTAGGACGCGAAGGACCGACCAACCATTATCGGCATTGTGGTAGGTGACACGATCCACTATTCCGCGAAGCCGTTCGGTGATGGTGCCGGTTTGATGGTTGATTGGCGGTTGCATGAGAAAAGTGGCCGGCGCGTTTGTCCAAATGTTGATCAGCGGTTCATATTCTGCCGATTCTTCCATTACCCCGGCGCTGAAATCCAGTCCGGCAACCGGATCTCCGACGGGTCCAGCTTGTCGGGAATGAAGCATTTGATGTCGATCACCGGCGTGTCGTTGCGGGCGTCGATCGCATCGACATGGATAGTGGTCCCGGTGACGGATATCACCCGGCAAGTCGATATGCCGAGGAGATTGGGGCGGACCGGGGCATGGGTGGCAAACACACCAGTGAGCGGGTTTGAAGGGTTTTTTCTCGGATGCACCTGGAGCCGGCGGCGGTCATCGGGATTGTCGTTTTCGTGAAACCAGTAGCAGACGATGATGTGCGAAAAACCCTCCAGCCCCACAAGACCGTCCTGGAAAGCGGAGTCGATGTCGATGCGAACGGTATGGTCTGTTTTACGGATCCATCCGATGGGATGCACCTGGAATGAGTCGCTCATGGCGGTTTCCTCGTGAATGGGTGAGTAAGGGTTTTATACAATCAACTTGCAACCCGATGATCAAGAACTATATTCTAAAAGTTGCACTTGATTAACCCGCTGTATTTAAATACACTTATTCTCATGGGTTATATTTTCGACTTTCACGATGCCAAACGCTACCACCATTGGATGCAAAAGCGCAAGAACCGCTTGGCCGCCGACCTGGAGAGCCGCCTCATGCTGAGCATGCTGGATCCGGTTGCCGGGGACTCGGTGCTGGACATCGGTTGCGGCACCGGGGCATCGATCGTGCCGCTCTTGGAAAAAGGCCTCGACGTGACAGGCATCGATCCCTCCCCCTACATGCTGGACATCTTGTCCACGACAGTGGGTCATCGCGTCTCGCTTTACCGTGGGTTCGCCGAAGATCTTCCCTTTGACGACAATTCTTTCAATCATGCCTGCCTGTTTACCTGCCTGGAATTTGTGGATAACCCGAAAAAAGCCCTGGCAGAAGCCTTTCGGGTGGCCAAGGACCGGGTGTTTATTGGATTCTTGAACCGCTATGCCCTCACCGGCATCGGCCGACGGGTGCAAGGGATATTCACCCCGACCATTTACAATCGGGCCAACTTTTTCAGCGTCTGGGAAATCAAAAGCATGGTCCGGGAACTGATGGGGTCGGTCCCTGTGTGCTGGCGCACCGTCTGCCAGTTTCCCGGTCCCTGGGGAGCCTGGATGAAGCAGATCGAAGGCTCAGGTCTGGTCCAGCGTTTCCCTTTCGGGACCTTCGCCGGCATGGTCGTCACCCTGGTGCCCCGGTTCCGTACGCGTCCCCTGGCCATCCGATACCAACCCGAAAAAGTCGGCCGAATAGCAGCCGGTGCGGCCGGCTGTTCCGGCATGGCCCCATCCAATGGCTTTGACGATTCCCCGCAATAAACCGGCGGGAAATGCGCTCACCGTTGCGGTTTAATAATTGCCCGAATGGGGTGGGAATCATTTGACAAAATATTCAAATACCTGTTTAAATTAAAAAATTCTGTTTTCGGGCCAACGATACTGATGGCCGGAGAAGCCGCCCCGAAGGGAAAGGAGCCCACCTGCGTGGAAGCCTGGCTCTACGAAACCATCCAAGACCAGGGGGTCCGATGTCGTCTGTGCAGCCATATGTGCAGGATCGGCAGCGGCAAACGGGGAATCTGCGGGGTGCGGGAAAACCGGGATGGCGTTCTGGAGACACGGGTGTACGGGCGCCTGATCGCTGCCGGTGACGACCCGATCGAGAAAAAACCGCTATTCCACCTAATGCCCGGCAGCCGGTCCTTTTCCATCGCCACGGTGGGTTGCAATTTCAAATGCCGGTTCTGCCAGAATGCCGACATCGCCCAGATGCCTAACGACCAAGGCGGCATGGTAGCGGGAGATGTGGCGACACCACAGCAGGTGGTGGCGGCTGCCCAGCGCAAGCGCTGCGCCAGCATCGCCTACACCTACACCGAACCGACGGTTTTTTTCGAGTTTGCCTGCAACACGGCCCAAATAGCCCACAGCCAGGGGATCAAAAACGTATTCGTGACCAATGGGTACATGAGCGCCGAGGCGCTGCAGCGGATCAGCCCCTGGCTGGATGCCGCCAATGTAGACCTGAAAGCCTATAGCGATGAATTTTACAAACGGCAGTGCGGCGCCCGTCTGAACCCAGTGAAGGACACCCTGCGGCGAATGAAAAGCCTGAAGATCTGGGTGGAGGTCACCACCCTGGTCATTCCAGGGCTTAACGACGATCCCGGGGAGCTGTCTCGGCTGGCAAACTTTATCGCCACGGATCTGGGCGTCGAAACCCCCTGGCACGTGAGCCGTTTCCACCCCACTTACCAACTGACGGATCGCGGCTCGACGCCGGTGGAAACCCTCATTCAGGCCAGAGAGATCGGAATGGCGGCCGGGCTGAAGTATGTCTATACGGGCAACATTCCCGGACAGGGCGGCGAAGACACCATCTGTCCCGGTTGCAGGGAAACCGTTATTGCCCGCCGGGGGTTTCATATCATGGACAACCGGTTGAAAAAAGGACGCTGCAGCGGCTGCGGAACGCTGGTAGACGGCATCGGGATGTAAGGAAAAGTATGTCAACCATTGGGAAACTTAATCTGGATCATCTGGTCGGCCAGCAGGTGGGCACCTCCGTGCTGCTCAAGAAAATCGGGCACGGCGCCATGTCCGCCGTTTTCGTGGCTTTCCAGCAAACCCTTAAACGGCAGATTGCCGTCAAGGTCCTTCCCAAATCCCTGATGACCGAAAAAACCGCCGCTTTTTTTCAGCAGGAGGCCGAATCGGCAGCCATCCTGATGCATCCGCACATCATTCCCGTCTACGAAGTGGGCGAAACGGAGGAATTCCTCTTTTTTACCATGCAGCTGGTCAAGGGCAACGAATTGTCCTACTTTATCCGTCGAACCCGGAAAAATATCGTACCTTCCAAACGGTTTATGCCGTTGCCGACCATTCTTTCCCTGATGCTGAAAATTCTCGATGCCCTGGCGTATGCCCATGACAACGACATCGTGCACCGGGATATCAAACCGGACAACGTTATGATCGAAACGCATTCCAAGCGGCCGCTGATCACGGATTTCGGTGTGGCCCGGGTTTCCCGAACCACGAGCAAAAGCGACCGGCTGCTGTTGGGCACACCGATATATATCGCACCGGAACAGATTCTGTCGGGCACCGTCGACGGTCGTGCCGACATGTACAGCGCCGGGGTGATGATGCTCGAAATGCTCATGTCCACGCTTCCCTACCCGCCTTACCAAACGGCCATGGATCTGCTCAAGATGAAGCTCGCGTTGAAAAACCGGCTCTTCCGACAGCGACCATCCGAGGTCCACCCCATGGCCAACCGCGCCTTGGATGAAATCCTGTTCAAAGCCTTGGCCTTTGACCGGGATCAGCGCTACTCCTCCTGTCATGAGTTTGCATCGGAACTGGAACGCTTTTCGAAAAAATTGATGACATCATCTTCAGCCAGATGAGGACGCCATGCCACTAAACGCCGCCACAAAAAACCAGCTCGCCCAATTCGGACGAACCATTTCCCTGCTGTTCAATCGCTCCATGATGTATCAGCCCAACCACCCGTTTGTGGAACAATCCATCGACATGTTCTACGATGGCGCCGTCGACCTGTTGAAAATCATCTCGCCCCTGGTGTTTATTCTCAATCGCGATGAATTTTTCGTGGATGAAGAGCCACTGGACTCCCGTCTCAATGTTGGACGCCTGGTGATGCTATTTAAAAATAACGGCCTTCAGTCCATCTCCATTGAACCCGGTCTCGAGAAACGGGAAATCAAGGTTTTTCTGGAGGTGTTCGGCAACATCACCAAATATAGCGGGGCCGAGGGATTCAAAAAAGCCATTTTTGCCCGGGGGGTATCCAGCATCAAGGTAAACCACGTACGGTATAAAAAAGTGACCGACGATGATGAGGTGATTTCCCGCGATGCACTGAAAGATCTGACTCCCCAGATGATGGCCGCCGAAGACGAGGCCAAGACCCGCAAGATGTTCATGGACACGCTTCTGGAAAGCGTGCTCACCGAGGAGTTCGCTAAAACCCTGAACATCGAATCCCTCATGGCCAATCCAGGCGCCGTGTCCAAGAACATGATCCAGGCGGACCTGGAGAGTGTTTCCGCAACCGGCAGCGGCGCGGGATCGGGCGGCGGCAGCGGCACCGGGGATGCTGCCGGCGGCTCAGGTGAAGGACCATGGACTGGAGATGATGGCGGCGAGTCGGGTGAAGGTGGTGCCGGTGACGGCACCGACGGAACGGACACCGGCGGAACGGGCACCGGCGGAACAGGCACCGGCGGAACGGGCACCGGCGGAACGGGCACCGGCGGCCACGGCAACCTGCTGTTTCAGCAGTTGGAAGTCATGCGCATCGAAGTGGACAAGCACCTGAAAGGTAAAGGTGACGTGGCCATTGCCGATCTGGCCGGTGCCGTCTTCGATATGAAAAAACAGCTGCTTGAAGGCATCGAAGCCCAGAAGGCCATGGGTGTCGCCTATGAAAACGAGGCGGCCATTCTGGAGAATGCCAATGAGCTCACCGATCGGGTACTTATCCAGCTAGTGAAAGACGAGTACCAAGAAGGTAAGATTACCCCGGCCCGCATGGCCCACCTCCTTAGACGCCTCGTGCCCGAAGCTGCCGAACTCAAGCGCCTGCTGCCCAAAATAAAAACGGCCCTGCTGGAGGAGGGCATGTCCCACACCCAGTACCTGGAGCTGATACAGGCGTTGGGCAAAGAGCTGCAGAGCGAAGGGCTGGCCAATATCCTCCAGGAGAGCGGTGAAGAGATTGGCGTGGACGGTGATCAGTTGATTGCGGAGTTCAAGAATAATCCGGAGCAGGCGGCCCAGTTGATATACCTGGCCGCCGAGATCCGCAAAGGCAGCGGTGACGAAGATGCACTGGCCGACATTCTGGCCGGGTACGTGGAGCAGATGGGCGGCCAGATGGCCATGGACCAGACCCAGGAGAAGGACGATCCAGAGCATCTGAAAAAGGTGGTGGGAAGCATCGAGTCCACCATTGTCAGTCAACTGGGAAAGATGGATGTGGGGGGCGATGTCATCGCCAAGCTGGAAGACCGCCTCAACGCCCGAATGGAGGCGGTCCTTGACCAGATGCGCGCGGAATGGATCAAAGCCAAGGCCCAACCGGGTGAAGGCGGCGGGACCGCAACGCCTCACAAGGTTCTCAGCGTGCTCCAGACGCTTGAACAGAGTGTCAGCGAGCATGACGAACTGGGCGAAATCCTCAAGATCATCCGCACCAAGGTCGAAGCCGGTGAAATCGATGAGAACGACTATAAAAAAATCCAGGATGAGATCGCCCGTCAGAAGCAGATCATCAAAGACAGAGAGGCCAACCGGGTCATGCCCATCGGTGTAATTAAAGCCAGCGCCATGGCCTTTATCCTCGAAAAGGAAATCGCCCGGGCCAACCGCTATGACTACTCCTTTTCCGCCCTGGCATTCTCCATGGTGCGGATCAAACCCCGGGCCAAGGTGCCGGCCGGTGCCATCAACAACGAAATCCTCATGGAAGCCGTGCTGGCCCTGTTGGCCGAAACGTTCCGCGAGGTGGACATCGTCGGCCAGTTGGGCAAAAACACCATCGTGGCCGTGCTGCCGCTGATCGGCCGTGAAGATTCCAAAAAGGCACTGAATCGGGTAATGAAAGTTCTCCAGGACGCGCCCATCGATGTGCAGGGCATCCCCGTAGACTTCAAATTTGCAGGCATTGCCATTAGCTTCGACGGAGAGCACACCCCGGACGGCAAAAGCTTTATCCGGGTGATGTCGGGCCGGCTGCAGGATATGGCCAACCGTTTAAAAAACATCCAATCGTTCATGTAGCCGCGAGGATCTGGCTGGCAAAGATGGCGCCATCCGGGCAACTGCTTGTAAGCATTTGCCAAACAATAATTCCCATACCCACATCGGGTTCTATCATTTCACGCCTGCCAGGAAATAACGCATGATAAATAATCACATCCGGGTTGTTTTCTTAACAATATTGGTTTTTTCCATTTCAGGAATCGTCGTGGCTGCCGGCGGGCCGCCGGCCGAAACAACGGCTTTTCCACCCAACCTGGAAAGCTATGGCGACAAGGATCTGGGCAGCATCATCGATATCCTGAGCAACCGCATCCGGCAGGAACCGTTCAATCTGGCGGCGTCCCTTATCTTTCTGTTCGCCATCATCCACACCTTTCTCACCGGCCGGTTCATGGTCATCGCCCACCGGTGGGCGCATGACCACGAAGAGAAGATCAAGAAAGGGCTGGCCCCCCGCGATTCGGTGCACCACGGTGCGGAAGCGTTCCATTTACTGGGCGAGGTGGAAGCCGTGTTCGGCATTTGGGCCGCTGCCCTGGTCGGCGCCATCGTTTTGTTTTTCGATTGGCCCACGGCCAAAATCTATATTTTATACAAAGTGAATTTCACCGAACCGATGTTTGTCGTGGTGATCATGACCCTGGCCGCCACACGCCCGATTCTCCAGATTTCCGAGCGGTTCATGTGGAAAGTCGCCAACCGGTTGGGTGGCACCCTCACCGCCTGGTGGTGGGCCATTTTGACCATCGGCCCCATTCTGGGCTCCTTAATCACCGAACCGGCGGCCATGACCATTGCCGCCAT
>JAGTUY010000261.1 GCA_018224455.1 Desulfosarcina sp. | reverse complement strand
CGAAAGGAATCCTAACATGCAAAAACAGGTGACACCCACCGGCGCCGAAGGTGCAACCGGCCGCACGCGCCAGCGTTACACCATCCTCCTTCCGGGCATCCCGGTTTCTTCCAACCGCGGTGCACTGGGCTGGTCAACGGTTGCCCTGATCGAGACCGGAGGCCTCCGGATTCTTTTCGATACCGGCTCCTATGGCGATCGCAGTCTGTTGATGGCGCGACTGCAGGCCCTGTCGCTCGACCCGCAGGCGCTGGACGCCGTGTTTATCTCCCATCTGCACTACGATCACTGCCAGAACATCGATCTGTTCGCAGACATCCCGCTCTTGGTGAGCGAACGCGAACTACGCTATGTCCTGGACGGGGAATACAGGCAACGCCGGGATCCTTACGTGCCGGCGACCACGATCCTGAGTCTGAAGGACCGGTTTCAGACGGTCCTCGACGGCAGCGCGCCTTTTCCGGACGTGCGCGTGGTCGCCCTGCCGGGCCACACACCCGGCCAGGCCGGCCTCTTTCTGTCCAGGGAAAAGATTCTGATGGCCGGTGACGGCGTAAAAAATGCCTGGGACTTCGCCAACCGAATGTCGCCGCCGGCTTTTTTTTCCCAGGATGCCGCTCTCGGCAACTATGAATGGGTAACGGCCAACGCCAGCGAAATCGTACCGGGGCACGACCGGCCGTTTCGTCTGCGGGCGGACGGCACCCCCGCCTATCTCACCGCGGCCGCCGAGGTTACGCTGACATATTTCCCGGACCCGGGTTTGGAACCGAAAGAAGTCCATCTGTCCTGACGGCCAGCAGCTCGCGCTTTCAGGCGCCCACCCCTACGGACACCGCTGGGCCCGGCACCTGGGACCACTACGTCTGATACAACCAATGAATGAGTTTATCTAGAACGTCCGGTGCGTTCCAGTCAATGGCGACGGGATTGGGTCCATCGCGCCTGGACCGCTGTTCAGCCTCCGGCAGGTTCATTTCGTGGCGAATCCGCTCCAGAAGCGACGCCTGGCTGCGAAAAACGGCGTGGGCAGCATCCATGCCGATGCGCTCAAAACGAATGCGGTCTCCCGGAAGGGCCTGGGCGACACGCCAAATGTCACTGGAGATCACGGTTGCAATTTTAGTGTACCCCCCGACGGTCTGTTCGCACAGCAGGATGATCGGCTGCCCGTCCTGGGGTATCTGCACGCCCCCCGGCAGGCTCGGTTCGGAAATGATGCTCTGGGGCATGGCCGCGATCTGGGAGATGACCGGCCCCTGGAGCCGGCACCCCATGCGATCGGCTTGGGGAGACACCGTGAACCATGCGTTGAAAAAAACATCCAGGCCATGATCGAAGAAATCATCCTGGGGGCCGGGAATCGCCCGCAGGGTGATCTCGGCGGGATAAGCCGGAACCAGCGCCTCCGGCACCCGGCGCGCCGGATGGTCGATCGCACCGGGGCAGCGCCTCAGGCAATCACCGGCCTGAAGGGGCCTTCCCTTGAAGCCGCCGATGGCCGCGCCGACATAGCAGGAACGGCTGTCCATGACCAGGGGCACGTCGATGCCTTGCGAAACCGCCAGATACCCGCGGCAACCGCTTTTCGCTGTGCCGACGCTCACCGTATCGCCGGCCTTTACGGGTACCGTGCGCCAGCCCGAAACCGGGGCGGCGTTGATTGAAAAGGACATGTCCGCGCCCGTCAAAGCGATGGTCGCCGGGGCGAGGACCTTCAGTGCAGGGCCGGAAACGGTCAGCTCGAGCAGCGCCGCCGTGTTGGGATTACCCACCAGCATGTTGGCGATGCTTCCAGCGAAATCATCCAGCATGCCGCTGGGCGGTACGCCAAACCGCTGCCAGCCGAATCGTCCCAAATCCTGAACGGTCGTGTAGGCACCCGGCGACAGCACCTCGAAGATGTCAGTCATCCTGGCCTCCGCCGGCACATCGCCGGTACTCGTCCGGGGTGATCGGTTCGAACCGGAGGGTATCGCCGGCACTCAAAAGGAAAGGGTTGGGTCTTTCAAGGTCAAATAGACGCACGGGCGACCGGCCGATAAGCTGCCAGCCGCCCGGGCTGGCGATCGGATAGATCCCGGTCTGGTTGTTGGCAATGCCGACGGAGCCGGCCGGAACCCGGGTTCGCGGGGAGGTCAGCCGGGGGGTGTGCAGTTTCTCCGAAAGCCCTCCCAGGAAGGGGAACCCCGGGGAGAATCCCAGCATGTAAATGGGGTAGCGGGGTTCCGCATGGAGGCGGATGACATCATCGATCCCGATGCGGTTATGCGCGGCGACAAAGGCGATGTCCGGCCCGTATTCCCCGCCGTAACAAACCGGAATGACGCTTTCCTTAGGAGGGGGCGCCTCGATCCGGGCCAATCCCCCGAAAAGGGATAGAATTCGAGGCTCGAGTCGGGAAGGGGCGGTCGTCAGGGGATCGTAGACAATGACCACCGAGCGGTAGGTAGGGATCACTTCGCGGACACCGGGAACTGCAGCGGTTTCCAGCGCAAAGGTCATCGCCCGCACGGTTTGATTGATTTCAGGGGTGATGGCATCGCCGAACTCCACCAGCAGGCCCCTGTCGCCGGCCAGGCGGAATTTCGGTTGATCGAAGCATTGACGGTTCACGGCCACCGCCTCCATCACTGGCCGCCGGTAAAAGGGGCGACCCGGATGTTCTCGTTTTCCAGTGTCTGGCGGATCTGTCGGACCAGGTCGACGGCCCCCGGCGTATCGCCGTGCACGCAGAGCGTCTGGGCCTTCAAAGGGATCCGCGTCCCATCGACCGCCACGACGACACCGTCCCGGGCCATCAGGAGCGCCCGAGCGGCCACTTCAGCGGGGTCCTTGATCACCGCGCCCGGCCGGCTGCGGGGCACCAGGGTGCCGTCGGACGTGTAGGCCCGATCCGGAAAGGCCTCTCGAATCACCTTCAGGCCCATCGCTTTACCAATACCGGCAACGAGTTCGCCCTTTTGGCCGGCCAGGGCCATGTAGAACAGGTCCGGATCGACGGCGGTAATGGCCTCGGCGATCCCGCGGGCGACGTCTTCGTTGGCAACGGCGGACAAGTAGAGGCTACCGTGAGGCTTGACGTGGTGGAGTTTCAGGTCGTGGGCCGCACAAAAACCTTGCAGTGCCCCGATCTGGTAGATCATGTAGGTGCGAATTTCATCACGGCTCAGGTTCATTTCCCGTCGCCCGAATCCCATCAGGTCGGGGTATCCGGGATGCGCGCCGGGACTGACGCCGTTTTTCTTGGCCATGCGGATGGTTCGGTCCATCACCACGGGATCGCCCGCATGCCACCCACAGGCGATGTTGGCCGAAGAGATATAGGCGATTACGGACTCGTCCATCCCGATTTTGTATGCACCGAAGCTCTCGCCCATGTCGCAGTTGAGATCAATGCTCTTGCTTTCCATTTCCATCTCCTAAAAGGTTTCTATCGCACCGGCCATCACCTCGCAGGTGTAGCCATGGCCAAGGCTGCGCTTCAAAACCGGGTCATGCAGCTGAAAGTCATATCCGTCGCCGGTGACCAGGCCCTCCACCGTACCGATGGTTCCCGAAAAAAGGACCAGGCCGTCTTCGAGCCCTCCCAGACGCTTTTCAAGATCTTCGATCCAGTATTCAGGGGGTAAGATCGCACCGCAAAAATCTTCCTGGTAGAGCGACACCTTCCCGCTGCGTGTGACCGTGCAGTGCAACCGGAGCTGGTCGAAATGGTTCTTGACCTCTTCATAGGGCCACAGGTCCCGGGCGATGACGTTGAGGCACATGTTCTTGGATTTGGCCACCGACACCGACTCCAGTTTACGGTCGGTGTGATCCGATCCGACAGTCACCAGAATCTCGCCCTGGTGCCACAACAACACCCACTCCACTTCTCCGGATGTCTGCGGTCCGTGCACCTGAATTTGACGGCTATGGGTCAACAGATGGTTGCGCAGCGCCAGCAGGGTG
>JAGTUY010000260.1 GCA_018224455.1 Desulfosarcina sp. | reverse complement strand
GTGTTTGATGGGTTTGCCTGCCGCCTGACGGTTGCGCACGAATTCCAGGTGATCGTCGAACCGCTCACCGATGCGGCGGCGGCCCTGTTCGATCGCCGGTTGGCATCCTTGGTCAATCAACGGCTGGAAGGCCTTTTCTACCTCGAATCCCAGGCTGTTTCGGCCCGCTGCGACTGCGGCAAAAAGGGTGGTTCCAGTGCCCAGAAACGGGTCCAGCACCGTATCGCCCATGACCGAAAACATGCATATCAGGCGGTAAGCCAATTCAAAGGGGTAGGCACCGCTGCGTTTGCGCAGCTGTTTGTCGCCGGTTTTTTGCCTGGTTCCCTTCAGATCCATCCAGACATCGGAGAACCACTGGTTGCGCTCCTCCCAGAAATAGGCGCTTTGCCGTCGGTTGGCTTTCTCCGTCTGGCTCTTGAACAGCCGTTTGTCTCCCTTGCGGAATATCAGGATGTATTCGTGCTCGAGGGTCACATAGGCACCGGGCGGCATCATGCCCGATCCCATGAACTTATTGGGTGCGTTGGTCTGCTTGCGCCACAGGATGTTGGGCAAGTTGGTAAATCCTATCGCCAGCATGTGGGCCAGGATGCGGCTGTGGTTTGGGTAAAGGGCAAACTCACCGTCCAAGGTGCGGGTGGCGTCCCCGATGTTGATGCAGGCGATGCCGCCGGGGATCAGTACCCGCTGGAGTTCATCCCACACCCCATCCAACTGACGATGCATGAGCTCGAAGGCCTCTTTGCCAGCGGGCCTTTTCAGCGCTTTTTGTATGGCTGCCTGCCGGGAGAACTGGTCATCCCACATCTCTATCATGGGATAGGGCGGAGAGGTCACCACCAGGTGGACGCTTTGGGACGCGACGTGGGTCATTTTGGTTGCATCGGTAAAGCGGATGCGATGGTCGGATATCATTGGGATTCATTTTCCTTTCTTATCGAGTCTTCGTTTTTCACACAGCGCCTCGTCTTTTTCAATATATTTTGGCCTATTAAAAAAAATAATGATAAAGTATTGATGAAAAACGCACTGTCTCTCTTGCAACTTGACTTTCTCCAAAAAATCAATGAAACATACCTGTTTACAATCATTTGTAGAAACAGACAGCGGCGAACGCTGCAGGAGAAGGGGGAGCGAAGAGATGATCAAGGTACTTGTCAGCGACGCTCTCGGCGAGGCGGGAATTCAGATATTTCGCGCGACCGAGGGCATCGAGGCTGACGTAAAAACGGGACTGACGCCCCAGGCGCTCGAGGAGACGATCGGTGACTACGACGCGCTGGTGATTCGCAGCGCCACGCGGGTGACTGAGGAGATTCTCGAGGCCGGGAAAAAACTGAAGGTGGTCGGGCGTGCCGGCATCGGTCTGGACAATGTGGACATCCCTGCGGCCACCAAACGGGGTATCGTCGTCATGAATACCCCCACGGGCAACGTGGTGACCACCGCGGAACATGCCATTGCCATGATGATGGCCCTGACCCGGAACATCCCCCAGGGCACGCTTTCCCTGAAGGCCGGCCGCTGGGACAAGAAAAAGCTTCAGGGGCGGGAGGTGTTCAATAAAACCCTGGGGGTCGTCGGTTTCGGAAAAATCGGTTCCATCGTCGCCGACCGGGCCAAAGGACTTCGCATGCAGGTGGTGGTTTATGATCCCTTTGTGGCGCCCGAGCAGATCGAAAAATCCGGTTACGCAAGCGTCACCCTGGATGAACTCTACCAGCGATCCGACTACATTTCGATTCACGTACCGAAACTCAAGGAAACCACCGGCCTGTTGAACAAGGCCGCCTTTGAAAAGATGAAAGACGGCGTGATGATCATGAACTGCGCCAGGGGGGGCATCGTCAACGAAGACGATCTGCAGGCGGCCATGAAATCCGGAAAGGTCGCCGGTGCCGCGCTGGATGTGTTCGAAATCGAACCTCCCGGTGAGTGCCGGCTGTTCGAACTGGATCGGATCATCTGTACGCCCCATCTGGGCGCATCCACCCAGGAAGCCCAGACCAATGTGGCCGTGGCCGTGGCTCGGCAGATTATCGACTACCTGATCAACGGCACCATCGTCAACGCAGTCAATGTCCCGTCTGTGGCCGGGGACCGCTTACAAAAAATCGGTCCCTACATGGCGGTGGGCGATCGGATGGGGTGTCTGCAGGCCCAATTGGCCGACGGTCCGGTCAAAGCGGTGATCATCGAATATACAGGCGATTTCAAGGGGATGGACATGGACCCGGTATCCACGGCGATCCTAAAAGGGCTGCTCACGCCCATGGTCAAACAGGCGGTCAACTTCGTCAATGCCCCGGTGGTGGCCAAGGAGATGGGCATCAAAATAACTGAATCCACCACATCCGAAGCCGAAGACTACACGCACTTGATCACGCTGCGGGTGATCACGGACGCCGGTGAGAACCTGGTTGCCGGCACCATCATCGGCCGAAGCGACCTCAAGGTGGTGAAGATCAATAATTTTCGGCTGGAACTGGTGCCCGAAGGACACATTCTGTTGATCTTCAATCAGGATCGGCCAGGGGCGATCGGCGGTATCGGAACCACGTTGGGGCGGCACAACATCAATATCGGGCGGATGTACGTGGGGCAGGAAAAAGACGGCGATCGCAACATCATTTTTCTGCAGACCGACACCCCGGTCCCTCCCGACGTGCTCGACGAACTGCGTTCGGCGGAGATGGTGAGCTCCGTGACGTCGCTGGAGCTGTGATGATTTAATCAGACCGTTTCATCGATAACGGAGTTCTTCAATACCCCGATATGGTCGATCTCCACTTCGATGGTGTCGCCATGGCTCAAGGGCCCCACGCCTGCCGGGGTGCCGGTGAGAATGATGTCGCCGGGCATCAGGGTGAAGTTTTTAGAGACGAAGGCGACGATCTCGGGAATCCCAAATATCATCTGGCGGGTATTGCCTTCCTGAACGGTCTTCCCGTTGAGCCGACAGCAGATGTTCAGGTTCTGGGGATCGGGCAGATCCCGGGCCAGCACGACCTGAGGGCCGATGGGGCCGAAGGTGTCAAGGGATTTTCCCCGGTACCATCCGGTGCGGTCACCGTTCTGGATATTCCGCTGACTGACGTCGTTCATGCAGGTGTAGCCGAATATCTGACCCAAGGCATCGGCGGCTGGCACGTCCTTGCACCGGTTGCCGATGATCAGCGCCAGCTCCGCCTCGTAATCGGTCCGCAGGGCCTTGAATCCGTATTCCTTTAAAAATCGTGGAATAACGATGGCTTGATCCGGCCCGACCAGCACGTTGGGCGTTTTGGGGAACAGCAGGGGTTCGGTGGGCACCTCGTCGGTGAAGCCCTTGACTTTCACCGAAACGCTTTCGGCGATGTGGGCCCGGTAGTTCAACCCCAGGGCAATGAGCTTGGTCGGATTGACGGTGTAGGTGTCACGACGGCTTTTAACAGGTAGTTCGATCATTGAATATGCTCTTTAAAAACAGTTTTTAATACATTTTCTTTAAACGCATGGATGAGCGATTCATCAACGGTGGCCTCGTAGCCGGCCAGGGTGGCCACCACTTGTCGATCGTCGTCCAGAAAGGTGAAATCGGCGATCATTTTGCGGTGACCCGCAGCGGTCACCGACATGACCGCCGTCACGCCGGATGCCGGGAATGCCGGACGGTACTGACGGTAGGCGCGGGCATAGCTGGGCAGGCAGACCTTTCCGGACTGCTCGAAGCACCAGACGATGGCCATTTGAAAGGCGCCGTCCAGGACCATGGGGTCGGCCATCCAGCTTCCCTGGATGGGATCCTGCATCCACGCCTCGGGTTTCGGTGCGCCGGTCAACCGGGCCGTCATGCCATGCTCGGAATAGTCGTCAATGGCTTTGATCGCCCGCAGCTGGTCGCCGTGAAACAGGATCGGCCCATAAATGGCATCCAAATCACGGGGGTAGGCGCGACTGCCGTTCTTGCTGTTGCCGGTGAAGATCGGGGCGGCGGGAAACCGGTCAACCAGCAGTGCGCGGGCCCGGGTATGGATCACATCCTTGCCGTTCTTCACACCGTTTCTCAGCTCTAGATCCACTTGCACGGCATCGCCGGTTTTTCTGGCCCTGCCGGCCATGAGGCGGACCAGTTTTTTTTCCTGTTCGATGCGGATGCCGCTGAGCAAACGCAAATCGTCGATGCCGTGTAAGGAATAGCCCGGGTTCTCCTTGAGTGCACCATGGCCGATCCACTCGGTAATTAGGGCAAAGGGCACCACCGGTCTGCCGCCGATGATATGGGAGGCGAGCACCGGGTAGCGCTGAAGATCCAATTCGCGGCATTCCAGCAGCGCCATGGGCGCGTCTGAGAATTCGGCCGATTCGTCGTCGGTCTTGCTGGTCAGCATGCTGCCGATGAGGACTTCCACGGGGCCGGGATCGGCATTGTTCATTTCAGCGGCCATCAGGCGCGCCCCGGTGTCGACGGGAATCAGTCGGATGTTTTTCGCGTCAAAGGCTTTTTTTAGGGCAGGCGTCACCATGCCACCGTCCCACGGTCCCCAGTTGATGGCGCTAACCCGGCATGTAGGACGATTCATGGCTTGCACCCGGGCCATCTTGTTGAGCGCTTCGTTGGCCATGGCATAGTCGCATTGGCCGATGTTTCCCGTACGGGCGCTGACCGATGAAAACAGGACCAGGTGACGGAGGTTGTTCGGGCGGATGACGGACAGCAGATTTTTCAACCCATCCACTTTGGTGGCGTAGACCTGCCGGAACTGTTCGACGGTTTTCTCCACGATCAGTCGATCGTGGAGCACGCCGGCGCCATGGACCAGAGCGGTGATGGGACCCAGCTGTTTTTCAACGGCGTCGACCGCCTTTTTCAGGCTTTCCCGATCGGTAACGTCGGCGCTGAAATAGCCGGTATTGACGCCCGAGGAAGCCAGTGCGTCGATGGTCCGGGTGATGCAGAGATTGGCTGCATGTTTCCGATATGCCGCCTCCAGTATTTGCGGTGTGGGTTTTGAAGCCGCAAACGAATTCTCTAAGATGGCTTTTTTCATCGCCGCTTCGCCGTGGACGCCCGCGAGCCAATCGGGGGCTTTGAAAGGTGGTGCCGATCGACCGATCAGGGCGATGGCAACACCGGCAGCCCGGGCCAGGTAAAGCGCGCAATCGGCCGTTACCCCGCGGGCGCCGCCGGTAACGACAACCACATCTTTTTTATCCAGGAGGATCGGACCGTCAGCGGCCTGGGCGAAAACCGGCTTCAATGTCACCCGGCCATCAGGGCGCAAACCAATCTCCACCGGATCGTGGTCACAAACATTCAGCAGTTCCGCAACGACCCGCTGTGCGGCTGCATCGGGATCTGCAAAATCAGGGGAAAGGTCAATGGCCCGGCAGATCACTGCTTTCCATTCAAGGGCGGCGGTCTTGACCAGGCCCGCCAGCGCGCCCTGCTCGGGATGATGGAAGGCGTTTCCCGTAAAACCGAAGGCACCATCCATGCCGGTGGCCACTGCAAACAGGGCATCACCGTGGGTCGCCGCGCCCAATAACTCCGGCGCGGCGTGTTTCGCTGCCAGAAAAGCGGTTTCCGGATCGGTCGAACCGCAGAGGACCAAGCCTGCCGTCCCGGCAAAGCTCGCCGCGTTGTCCGCGGCACGGGAGGCCAGCAGGCGGGCGTCTATGTTCATGTTGGTCAATTCGTCGACCAAGGATTGCGCCATGGGGGCGTTGTCGCTCAGGACCCCTATCCAGCGGCCCGATTCGACACGAAACGCACGACCCGGCTTTTTCGGAGATTCGACGACGTCCATGATCCGACGGGGTATCGTTTCCGATGGCTCCGGATCTGTCGATACCGGCTTTATCGGCGCACATGGGCGGGTGCCGATTGCCGGCTCGTCTTCACCCGCGGAGAGGTAAGCGCAGATCTGGCCCAGGGTCTTCAAGGTGCCCACCATGTCCGGTGTGACCTGGGGCAGGTGGGGCATGCGTTCTTCCATGGCGGACAGAATCTCCACCCGCTTGATGGAGTCGATGCCCAGGTCCGCTTCGATGTCCATCTCCAGTCCCAGCATGTCGGCCGGATAGCCGGTCAGTT
>JAGTUY010000259.1 GCA_018224455.1 Desulfosarcina sp. | reverse complement strand
GTGGCCGTACTGCATCCCATCACCCGCGCCCTGAAGCAGATCGGCAACGATGTCACCTGTATCATCGGTGCGCGGACCAAGGACCTGTTGATTCTCGAGTCGCAGATGAAGGCGGCATCCAACGATCTTCGGGTCTGCACCGATGACGGCACCTACGGGCATCACGGGTTTGTCACCGATGTCCTCAAGGAGGTGCTGGAAGCCGGAGACGTCAAGCTGGTGGTGGGCATCGGACCGGTTCCCATGATGCGGGCCGTGGCCAACCTCACCCGACCCTACGAGGTCAAAACCCTGGTGAGCTTGAATCCCATCATGATCGACGGCACCGGGATGTGCGGGGGATGCCGGGTATCCGTTGGCGGTGAAACCAAATTTGCCTGTGTGGATGGCCCGGAATTCGATGGTCATCTGGTCAACTTCGATGAGTTAATGTTGCGCCTGCAGGCCTATAGTGAGGATGAGAAGGCCTGCTACGAGGACTTCTGCACCCTCCGGGATGCGACCTGATCATCTTCTCGAATGAACGTCGAGCCATACTGAAAAATAAATCGCTGGGCGGAATGCCCTGCAAGCAGATCAGCGCCCGGCGATTGTTGAGACGGAGGAAAAAATGACCGAAAAAGCGGCCAAAAAAGAAAAGGCATCCCGCGTGGCGATGCCCGAACAAAAACCGGAAATCAGAAAACGGAATTTCGATGAAGTGCCCACCGGCTACACGGTCGCCATGGCCCAGGACGAGGCGGCCCGATGCCTGCAGTGCAAAAAGCCCGGTTGTGTGGACGGTTGTCCGGTAAGTGTGGACATCCCCGGCTTTATCAACCTGATCAGCCAGGGTGACTTCACCGGTGCCATTCGGCACGTCTGGACCAAAAACGCACTTCCCGCCGTGTGCGGCCGGGTCTGTCCCCAGGAGATCCAATGCGAGGGCAAGTGCATCGTGGGCAAACGGGGAGAGCCCGTGGCCATCGGCAACCTCGAGCGCTTCGTGGCCGACTGGGAGCGGGAAAGCGGCACCGGCGTCCTGCCACCCAAGGCGCCCTCCATCGGAAAAAAAGTGGCTGTGGTGGGCTCCGGCCCCTCCGGCCTCACCGTGGCCGGCGACCTGATTCAAAAAGGGTACGAAGTCACTGTTCTGGAGGCCTTTCACAAGCCCGGCGGTGTGCTGGTCTATGGGATTCCCGAATTTCGCCTGCCCAAGGCCATCGTGGCTCAGGAGGTCCATTTCCTGGAACGTCTCGGCGTCAACGTGGAGGTAAACGCCGTGGTGGGGCGCACTGTCAGTCTGGACGAACTGTTTGAAGACGGATACGAAGCCGTTTATTTGGGCGTGGGCGCGGGTTTGCCCCGGTTTATGAATCTGCCCGGTGAGAATCTAATCGGCATCCTTTCTGCCAACGAATACCTCACCCGGGCCAATCTCATGCAAGCGTATCGCTACCCGGATGTGGATACCCCGATCCCCAAGGGCAAAAATGTGGTGGTCCTGGGCGCCGGCAATGTGGCGATGGACTCGGCCCGGACCGCCATGCGGTTGGGTGCGGAAAGCGTCAAGATCGTCTATCGCCGATCCCGGGATGAAATGCCGGCCAGGGCCGCCGAGATCCACCATGCCGAGGAGGAGGGCATCGAATTCTTCCTGCTGACCAATCCGACCCAGTTCAACGGTGACGAAAAGGGCCGACTCACCGGCATGGAGTGCCTGAAAATGGAGCTTGGCGAACCCGACGACTCCGGGCGACGTCGCCCGATCGCCATTAAAGGCTCGGAGTTTCACATGGACACCGACCTGGTCATCGTGGCGGTGGGCTCCGGGGCCAACCCCCTGCTGACCCAATCCACCCCGGACATGCAATTGAATAAGTGGGGCTATATCGTTGCCGACCCGGAAACGGGAAAAACGACCAAGAAGGGTGTCTGGGCCGGTGGCGACATTGTGACCGGTGCAGCGACGGTGATCCTGGCCATGGGCGCCGGCCGCAAGGCGGCCGACTCCATCCACGAGTACCTGACCTGGGGATGGTAACCGACTGATCAGTGCCATCCAAGCAAGCCGGACTCGGTAAACGCCATTGCCAACGCCTCGATCGGCATGCCGCGGCCCTTTACGGTGGATCCGTCGGTGATGCAACTGGCAACCGGCAGCTGCCGGCGGCAACGGATTTCCCGGTGGACACACCCAAGGCGCCATGGTCAACCGCTTTCTGCATCGCGTGATTGGAAATGGAAACGGTGGTTTGGGATAACCAATCGGCGGTCTGCCGGGCCACCCGGGCAGCCTCTTCCCCGGAAAGGCGTGGGTCTTATTGTAATTTTTTCCGGAGCAGGCATCAGATGGCTTTCGGCTGGACAGGAGAGGCCTGCCTTTTACCTCAGTTGACAATACCCAACCGCGCCTTAGTTTAATCGCTACTGTCTGACGCCCGGCGTTTTTATACTTTTTTTAACCCACCATGATGGAGGCCTGTAAATGGCTTTTGAAACCAAAGAAGAAGTTCTTGAGAAAATAATGGGTATGGAGCGGCCTGCCTGCCCTCATTGCAACGCACAGATGAGCATCTGGGAGGTGCCGTCCATCAATGTCGGCGACGGTCTGGGCTGGGGGACACCCTACCTGTTCATGTGCTTTAACGACGAGTGCCCGTTGTACACCCAAGGATGGGACGACATGATGGAACACTATGCCCATCACGCTTCCTACCGCTGCATGAACTATCCCGGTACCGAGCAATTCGAGCTGATGCCCGTATTCAGCCCGGTTGGGGCAACCGGCCAGGTGATCGATGATCAGGTGCTCGCCGAAGAAGAGGTCCTGAAGCAGAACATCAAAAAAGGATTTTCGATTCTGGCAGACTGCTACGTGAATCAGGACGGCGTATCGATTCTGAGACTGCTCATGGATTCGGCTGAACCACTGCGGGTTCGTATGAAGGCCGCGGAAATGATCGGCGATGTCGGTGAATTGGAGGCCATCGAGCCCATCCGTAATCTCAAATTCGGCAACCAGCGTCTGCAGGAGCAGGTGGATGCTGCCGTAAACAAAATCCATAAACGCTTCTACACCCGCGAATG